>JALOPK010000023.1 GCA_025453925.1 Candidatus Eiseniibacteriota bacterium
CACGCCTTTCGGTGAGGCGAGCGACATGTTGGGCGGCTCGGCGGTGTATTTCGCTTTGGCGGCATCGCTGTTCGTTCCCGTGAGCATCGTCGGGGTCGTCGGTACGGACTTCTCCGAGAGTCACATGGATCTTCTCCGGTCGAAGGGTGTGGACCTGCAGGGGCTCCAGATGGTGGCCGGCCGCACCTTCAGGTGGGGTGGGAAGTACGGGTATGATCTCAATCAGAGAGAGACCCTCTTCACCGAACTCAACGTGTTCGAGCACTTCCGGCCGAGCCTGCCGGACTGCTATCGTGAGACCCCCTATCTCTTTCTGGGGAACATCGACCCGGATCTGCAGGGGCTCGTGCTGGACCAACTCCGGTCGCCGGTGATGGTGGCCGGCGACACGATGAACTTCTGGATCAACGGGAAACGCGACTCCCTCCTGGCGGTCATCTCCCGGCTGGACGTGCTCCTGCTCAACGACAGCGAAGTCCGGCTGCTGACGGACGAGCCCAATCTCGTGCGGGCAGCCCGGCACGTGCTCAGGCGTGGCCCCAAGAGCGTCGTGATCAAGAAGGGCGAACATGGCGCGATGATGCTTCTGCCCGAGAGTTGTTTCTTCGCACCTCCCTTCCCGCTGGAAATGGTCGTTGACCCGACCGGCGCGGGCGACTCGTTCGCCGGCGGGTTCATGGGCTATCTCGCCGGGTGCGACGTGGTCGGCGAGGCCGAGCTCCGTCGGGCGGTGATGTATGGATCCGTGGTCGCCTCCTTCAGCGTCGAGGATTTCGGTGTCCGCCGGCTTGCCAGGCTGACGCGAGAGGAGGTTGAGGGCCGTGCGATGGAGTTCGGGAAGATGACGGTGCTTGATCTTTCGCGCACGGACCGCGGCCTCCGGGAGGCCGGCTGACGATTCCGCCGATCTCCGGGTTGTCGCATAATCAGGGGCTGCCCCCGGGGATGGTCTCTCCTACCGGTGGGTCGAGGCCGTATCGGCCGCCGGAGGGCCCCCGGGTCCCGATGGTGCAACGCCGACGCATTGCGCCCGTGTGGGCCTCTTCCCTCCGGTGAAGCGGAGTTCGCCCTGAACGTGCGTTCCCTCCTCCTTCTGTTCCTGTCAGCGCTTGCGGTAATCCTGTCCTTTCCCCGGAGCTCGATCTATCCCCTGGCTTTCATCGCGCTGGCGCCGGCGCTGTACGTCTGCGAGGGGTCGAGGGCACGCGCGCGGCGCGCGTTCCAGGCGGGATGGCTTGTGGGCCTCCTCGCCCATCTGGGCACGCTGTGGTGGATCGCCCGGCTCTACCCCACGGAGATCACCTATCCCTGGCTGCGGCTTCCGGCGCTGCTTCTCCTGGCCTGTTTCGAGGGTGTGTTCTACGGCCTCGCGTTTTGGGGATGGAACGCCGCATCGCGCGGGCGACGGTGGTGGCTATGGCCCGGCGTCTGGGTAACCGCCGAGTATGCCCGCTCCCTGGGCAGCATGGCCTTTCCATGGACGGTGTTGGGAAATGCGCTGGCGGCGCAGCCGTTGCTGCTTCAGCCGGCCGTTCTGGGCGGTGTCTGGCTTCTCGACCTGGGCCTGGCGAGCGTCAATCTGCTGCTGTACAAATCGGTCGAGCGGCCCCGCTACCTCTGGGCGGCCGTGCTGGTTCTTGGTTGCTGGATCGGCGGCGGCATGGCTTCGATGGGGGTCGAACGGGGTTCTCTGCAGGTCGGCATCGTACAACCCAACGCGCTCCCCGACTTCAAATGGCACCAGGGCGGCCAAAGGCGCGTGCTGCGGGATCTCGAGGAGCTCTCCGCCGCCGCCGTGGACTCCATGGGCGCGGGTGGAACGCGGCTTCTGGTGTGGCCGGAGACGGCCGTTCCCCTGGTCATGCGCCCGGGTGGCGGCGCCGAGTTCTGGCTTACCCGCCTCGTAAACGACCTGCAGGTGCCGGTGATCACCGGTACGCTGGGCACTCGAACCGTCCGAGGACAGGAACTGCCGACCAACGCGGCCGTGGTGGCGGTTCCGGGAACGGGGATCACCGCCAGGTACGACAAGCTGCACCTGGTCCCGTTCAGTGAGAAGATGCCGCTGTCGGACCGGCTCCCGGCCATCAACGAACTCAACTTCGGGCAGGGGGACTACGCGGCGGGCACCGATCCGGTGATCCTGGAGGCCCATGGTGTCAAAGCCGCTGTCCTCATCTGTTTCGAAGCGATCCTTCCGGCCTTGGTGCGACGGCATGCGGCCGAGGGGGCCGAAGTGTTCGTCAACATCACCAATGACAGCTGGTTCGGCGCATCAGGAGCGCCCGAGCAGCATGCGGCCATCGCGGTCATTCGTGCAGTCGAGCACCGACGCTGGCTGGTGCGCGCCGCCAATACCGGGTTGAGTCTGGTGGCAGATCCCTGGGGCCGCGTAGTCCGCCATGGCGGGCTCTTCCGCCCTGAGGTTCTCATCGCCGACATCCAGCCGCGAAGGGGGCGAACGCCCTACGCGCGGGTGGGCGACTGGGCGGCGTGGTTGGGCATCTTCGCCACCCTGTGGGTCGGGGCTCACGCAAGGGCCCGCCGGTGACCCGGCCTCTCATTCTCCTCTCCTGCGATCATGCGGTGGTGGGGGATCCGCCCCGGTTGTCGGATTTGGTCAACCACGCGTATGTGCGCGCCATCGAGCGGGCCGGGGGCGCTCCGGTGCTCTTGCCGGCGTTGGGGGCCCCGTGGCTGGCAGATCTGATGGGTCGAGCGGACGGCATCCTGCTGACGGGTGGCCGTGACTACCGGAGGGCGGGCCTCCATCCTGCTGCCGACTACTGTCGCATTGAACGGGAGCGACGGGATTTCGTACTCTGGCGGCGGCTGGTCGGCCAGCACCAGGCAGTTCTGGGTATTTGCCTTGGCATGCAGCTGATGAACCTCGGATCCGGAGGCACGCTTTACCAGGATCTCGGCACGCAGTTCCCCGGGTGCCGCATTCACAAAGGCACCCACCACGCGGTCCGTCTGACATCTGAGAGTCGGCTGGGGCAGCTCATGGGCCCCCGAGTTCTGGTGAATTCCAGTCACCACCAGGCGGTTAGGCGCTCCGCCGGAGCCTTCAGGGCGGTGGGGTGGTCCCTTGACGGGGTCATCGAAGCCGTGGAATTCCCCGGCGACCGTTTTGTGGCCGGCGTTCAGTGGCATCCCGAACGGATGCCGGAAAGCGCTGCCCAACGCGATTTGTTCGCGGCGTTCGTTCGGGCCTCAGGAAATGGAGGGCAGTGGACCTGAGCGACGACACCCTGGCCGGGATGGAGCAGGTCGCGCGGGATGCCGGTGCGCTCTTGCTGCGCTACTTCCGTCGTCCCTTGGCGGTATCCTACAAGGGCGTCGCGAACCTCATTACCGAAGCTGACACTGCAAGCGAACATCTCATCAGGGAACGACTGGCGCCGATCGTCCCGGACGCGGCATTCCTGGGCGAGGAGTCAGGCGGTGAATTGTCATTGTCAGGAATGTCATGGGTGGTCGATCCCCTTGATGGGACCACCAACTTCGCCCACGGGTTCCCCTGGTTCAGCGTGAGCATCGCTCTGGTCGAACACGGCGTGCCCGTCCGGGGGGTGGTGTACCATCCGGTGCTTGACGAGCTCTATGCAGCCACGGCAGAGGCCGGGGCGTTCCGGAACGGCGTTCCCATCTCCGTGTCCACCACCGGTTCGCTCGTTGATGCGCTTCTCACCACCGGTTTCTACTATCACAAGGGCGGTGAACTGGCCCGCCAGATCGCGTTGTTCGAGCGTGCGCACCAGCGGGTCCAGACCATCAGGCGGCCGGGCAGCGCGGCCCTCGACCTCGCCTATGTGGCCGCAGGCCACTTTGAAGCGTTCTGGGAGCAGGGGCTATCGCCATGGGACGTGGCCGCCGGTTATCTTCTCGTGCAGGAGGCTGGCGGCAGGGTGAGCGACTACGCCGGGCGGCCCGTTCGGATCGGCGAGGGCGAGACCCTCGCCTCCAACGGCTACCTACACGATGAAATGGTGGTTCTGCTGCGCGGCGTGCGCGGAAGCACCTCGCCTGCCGCACCATCCCTCTGAGTGTCCCTCACTAGCGCGCCCGCCGGGGCTTTCAGGCCTGCGCGGCGACCATACGAGGCGGTGCAGCCCACGCGTCCTGCGCCCGCTGCCTTTCTCGCGCTCCGTCACCGGCCGTCTTCCAGGGCCCAGGATGCTCCGCCGACCGGCGGCGTCGGCACTGACCGGCTCAACCCTGCGCGGGACATCAGCGTGTAGTACCGTTGGAGGCCTGCGGCGGGAAGGGCTCCGGCGTCGAGGTATGAGGTGCCGGCGGTCGACGACGAGCCCTGAGGCTCGATCCACGGAGCGGATGCCCACCAGACGACGTATTCCAATGCATTGGGAACGGGCGCCCACGTCACCATGAGATCCTGCGCGGTTTGTGCCGCCACCGTCACCCATGCGGGTCCGGCCAGTGGCGGCGCGTCTCCCGATCGGAAGGCGAAGAACTCGCCGTCGCGCAAGGGGGATTCTAGGAACTCCTGAAGCCCCACGGTCGGCGCGGCCACGACCGCACAGCTCCATACTAACGCATCGTTTGCCGGGGTATACGAGGGATCAGGCAGTGTCGTCCATCCCGGTGCGGCCCCACCAAGCTGCGGCAACTCGAATGCTGCCAGCGACGCCGGCCCCATCACCTCCCAGAGGAGGGAGTCGTGATCGGCATCGGACCGGTCATCCAGCATGAACGAAGATGTGGCCCAGTCGGCGTGAGGCGTTCCGGCGGGCTGATACCCGCCGAACGAGAACTCGTCACCGACACGGGCCAGCTCAGGCGGGAGGTAGAAGGCATCGAACGTTCGAGTCGCCCCGGGCGACAGTGCGGTCCAATCGAACGCCCCGCCTCCCCAGGTCGGCTGCGCCGATGTGTCGGTGTACGCCACGCCCGAGTACGCGGCAAGATCGGCGAACACCCCCGTGGCCGGCAGGTAGGAAATCGACACGGTCGTATCGACCTCCGCACGGCACTGCACGCCGTGAAGCGGAACGTAGCGGTCTTTGCGAGGGCTGGCAGTGAGTTCGCCGAGACTGGCGACGTAGCCCTTGCTGCCTCCAGGCAGGCCGCTCACCGTCACCTGTACGCCATGGACGAAGTTCACGCTGCAGGTGTGATTCACGACGGCATCGCCGGGCACCAGGTAGTTCCGCGAAGCGGTGGCCTTCGTGGCCACGACCTGCTGCGGCTCGCCGGCAACGAGGTCATTCACGTCGACACGGTAGCCGAGGCAGATCATATCCACGGTGTCTCCGGTGGGGAAGCGCTGCGTGTATGGTTCCTTGAAGAAGTTGACAATGAACAACGCCGTCTGACTCGGGATGTCGATGTTCTCGGGAATCGGAACATCGGTATTCACCGGAAACCCGATGTGCATGGTGTCCATGAAGCTGGAGACCAGCATGCCGATCCCGCCGCTCAAGACCTGTTCCGGAGCGATTGCCCCCATCACGATCCCGACGTCAAGGTAGCTGTCTGTGTTTACTATGGGAAGGCCCCGCACGACGCCGCTGATCATGGCGGTATCCGGCCACTCCTCCCGTGCCGCCGGGTCGCACCAGATCGTCAGCGCCCCCACCGGACAGTCCAGCACGGTGAGGCGGGCATATCCAACGGGTGCGACCGTTACGGGGAGCCCCGGGGACAGAGCCGGATCCTGGAGGGTGAGCTGGCCGGTCCCGTCGGTCAGACCCCAGTTGCCGGCAAAGGGTATGCCGGGCCCGGGGCCGATTTGTGTGTACGTGCCGCCGAGTGGGGCATTGGTCCGGCGATCGAGCACCGTGACCGTCAACTGATCAGCCAAGGCTGATGCCGCACTTAATGCCAGCCAGCATGCCGCCGGCGCCCAACGCAGTGTGTTCATTGGGTTCCTCCTACCAACGGGACAGGTCGCCCTCGACGAGATCATAGCGGCCGAAACCGGTGCGATCCACGAAGACGAACTGACGCTTGAGGGCATGGTAGCTCCAGATCTCATAGGGTTTGTTGTTGCGGTCGAACGGATGCCGCTCGATGTCATCGGGCGGCCCGAATCGCACGTAGACCATGCCCATGTCGGTCTTCCATCCCTCCTCGAACGCCGAGAAGTGATCATTGGCGAACATGATCCGCGCCTCGTATGTTTCCAGCAGCTCATTACGGGGCGTGGAGGGCACGGGGTCGCGTTGCGCCCAGTAGTCAAGCCAGAATGCCGTGCGTTCCTCCGCCGGGAGCTTCTTGAACGCCTGCACTTCATCCTTGGTGGCGACGTAGGTCAGGAGCCTGTGGGCATCATCGTAGTTGCTCACCATTGCCCTGATCGACCAGGGCACGATCACGCGTTTGTCCGCCCAGACGCGGTCGGCCTCACCGATCTCCATCCGTATGTCGTAGGTTCCGGCCTCAAGTCGGCTGATTCCGACAGAGACCTCCACTTTGGTCAGAGCACCCTCCACTGCGATGCTGTCTTTCTGTTCGATCCTTGCCTTGCCCCGGGAATCGGTGATGACGACTCTCACCGGGAGCGTCAAAGCGGAGCTGTCTCCGAATGCGTACAGCTCCGCCCCCAAAGTGAACGCGTCGCAGGGATCGGGCAGGGTGTCCGAGAGCATCTGGCGTGCTTCCATGCACCCCATCAGCATCAGCGAGCTGAGCCGGAAGCCCGTCCGGCTCGGCGGCGCGATCTCCAGTGTCTGATGCCGCGTCCCGCTTCGACGGTTCTCCACGTCCTCAATTGTGACGCTCACCACATAGCTGCCCGGCGGAAGCTTCAGGCGGAGTTCCTCGTTGGCGAACAAGTTCCGTCTATTCGTCTCGGCGAAGGAAAACACCTGCACCATGCCGTTCAGATGCCCCGTGTGTACCCGTTCCCCCTTGGACGTCGATACCCGGTACGATGTCGAGTATCCCGCGGTATAGCCTTCCTCTGCCTTCACAAACAGGAGCTCATCGTAGGTGATAGATAGCCTGATCTTTGCGTATGATCCCTCCGCCGGTTCCCAGTAGCTGGCGGTTTCCAATTGGAAGGGGAGAGGTGTTGCCTGTCCGTGGGCGCTGGAGCCGAGGAGCAGCAGGACAAGGGCCGTGAGACGGATCATGGGCGATCTCCAGTTGTTGATGTATGCCGCGGCCGCCGGGGCCCGCCGCGGAACGCGGAGGCAATGACCTTAAGCGAGCCGATGAGTATCCTCAGGTCGGTGCCCAGATTGAGGTTGTTCACGTAGGCAAGATCGTACTTCAGCTTGTCCGACGCCTCTGAATCGTACCGTCCGTTGACCTGGGCCAGTCCGGTGAGGCCCGGTCTCACCACGAGTCGCCGCTGGTATGTCGGGTCGCTCCGCGTGAACATCTCTACGAACTCGGGCCGCTCCGGCCGAGGGCCGACGAAACTCATCTCGCCCCGCAGGATGTTGATGAGTTGAGGGATCTCGTCCAGATGCGATGCCCGGAGGAACCCGCCGAACCTGATGATCCGCGGGTCGCTGGGGGTCGCCATCACCGGGCCCGATTCCTTCTCGGCATCGTGGATCATGGTTCTGAACTTCAGCAGAACAAAGTTCTTCCCTCGCCGGCCCACCCGGTTCTGCCGGTAGAGAGCAGGCCCGGGGCTCGACAGCTTCGTGCTGGCGGCGACGAGCGCAAACACCCATGAGAACAGAAGCAGTCCGATGGCACTGCCGACCAGATCACATCCCCGCTTGACCAGCCGATACCAGCCAGAAAGGGGATCCGTGGGCAGCTTGATCAGCGGCATGCCTGCCAGATTCGTCAGTTCCACCTTGCCGATCAGAATCTCATAGAGGCTCGGCACGATTCGTACCTGTGCGCCCCGGCTTTCGCAGCTGGCGATCACATCCATGAGCCGATGCGGCGTCCATGAACCAACCGCGATGATCATCTCGGTGAGCGCGAAACGGTGCAGGACGGTGGTGATGCCGTCCGCCGCACCCAGTATCGGCTTCAACGCGGACCCACCTGGCGTGGTCTCGATGAAACCCATGAATCGGGAGCCCGCCCCGAGCCGGGTCCTCAGTTCCTGGGCGAGTCTCTGCGCCGCATCGCCCGTGCCGATGATGCCGATTCTGGTGATTCCCTTCTTGAGCGCCGTCGGCGAAAGAAGCATGGCTCGGACTCCGATGAGCGGCACGGCAGACAGCACCCATCCCAGAGTGAAGACAGAGCGCGGGAAAGGGAAGGTGAGCGTGGCGAACCGCCGCGACACGAAATTGGCAAGGACGAAGAGGCCCGCCGCCACCGTTAGCGCGCGCAGAGTCTGATACGTCAACTGCGCCGTGTCCCTGTCCCGCTCGGCCGTGTACAGCCGGGCGCCCCAGAACACCAGAAGGGTCACGCCGGTCAGAACGGGTGATGCACTCAAGTACGCACCGAAGTGCGGCTGCAGCATGCCGCCCAGTTTCAGATAGAACGCCACCACCTGGGCCATGTTGATGAGTACCGCATCCAGGGTCATGAGCGCCAGCACACGCGCGACGGGAGCGACACCGTCAAGAATGCCCCTGATGAGCACGCCGAAGGAAACCAACCAGTTGAGCGGCCTCGCGAGTGTGCCGGCGAAGTGCTTGTTGTGGAACACCAGCATGGCGCGATGGAACTCGTACTTGCTCCGCAACTTGCTGCGTTTGCTGAGGCCGCCCTTGTAGTGGATGATCTCCGCCCCGGGGTTGTACCACACCTTCCAGCCTTTCTGCCGGGCGCGAAGGCACCAGTCCAGTTCCTCGCCGTACAGGAAAAACTGCTCATCAAGATCTCCGACTGTACTCAGCAGTTCGGGCCGAAACATGAGGAAGGAACCCGAGACGGCGTCGACTTCCATCTCCTTCGAGTCATCCATATAGGTGAGGTTGTACCGGGCAAATCGTCGGCTAGACGGCAGGATCCTGGCCAGCCCGACCATGCGGTAAAGGGCGACCGACGGGGTGGGTATTGATCGCCGGCAGGCCAGTTGGAGGGTGAGATCCGGGTTCAGGACCCGGCACCCCGCTATCCCTGCGTCCGGGTGGGTATCCATGAAGGCAGTCATGGCCGAAAGGGCATCGCCGAGCACGCGGGTGTCGGGGTTCATCAGCAGGATGTATCGCCCCCTGCAGTGGGGAAACGCCTGGTTGTTGGCGCGGGCGAACCCTGCGTTCTCGCGGTTGACGATCACGTGAACCTGAGGGTAGTGCCGACGGACGAATGCGACGCTGCCATCGGTGGAGGCATTGTCCACGAAGAGCACCTCCACGCCGATGCCCGCGGTGTGAGCGAACACGGAATCGAGGCATTCCTCCAGGTACTCGATGCCGTTCCAGTTCACGATGACCACCGACAAGTCGGGTGCAGTGCAATGGTCGCCCTCCGCCGGTGTCGTAACCTGGAAGGCTGAACTCACCGCGGGACCTCTCGGGACGGGCGAGAGCGGGACCGGAGCCAGCTGAGTAGACGAACCGCGTCATTGGCCATGGCGCGGGGCTCTCCACGCCAGACGGAGGCGCGAGACCGCACCCGTTTCATCAGGCGGCCCGGTGATGAATTGTAGCGGTGGAAACGCGCATGCATGGCCGACTCCACGGCAGGGTAGCTGACCCCTTGAGGGAGGATCATTCCTCGGTCATCGCGGGTGAAGTAATAGTCATGGGGGTTTGTGCGGAAGAACTCCTCCCGGGTCATGGCGGCTTTCACGATCCCCTTTTCCAAAGCCCGTTGGAACAGCTCTGTTCCGGGGAAGGCCTCGTAGCCGGAGAGGCTCGCGAAATCCGGGCCGAGTTGCCGCATGAACCGGTAGGTCTGGTCGAGATCATCCAGGGTTTCCTCCGGCAGTCCCATCATGAAGTAGGCAGTCCAGTGCATGCCCGAATGGCGCAGCCAGTCGGCCGCCCGGAGTATCGCCGCCCGATTCATGGAACGATCCAGGCGCTCCATCATTCGTTCCGAGCCCGTTTCCACCCCGATCTTGATCCCCGTACACCCCCGGCGCTTCATCTCGACCAGGAGTTCTCGGTCAATCCGGTCAACCCGCGTCACACAGTCCCAGGTCACACCTCGCCCCGCGAGGAGGCCGCCGAGGGTGACGACCCGCTCACGGTCCAAAGTGAAGACATCGTCTTTGAAGGTCACATGGCGGACTCCGTGTCGCGCGACGTCATCGAGTTCATCCTCCAGGGCCTTGAGGGGGACGAACCTGACCCTTCGTCGCCAGAGACCCTGGCTGAAGCAGTACGCGCATCCATAGGGGCAGCCGCGAGATGTCATCATCAGTCCGAGGTCTTCCCGCGCATATGTGCCCCGAACAAAGCAGTCGCGGGCCGGGGGAGGCAGGCTGCCCAGATCCGCCGGCGCCACCTCCGTGCAGACCCCCGCGGAGCGGGTGAGCAGGCCGGGCGCAACGCCGGCCATGGCGAGGAGGACATTGCGATCGCCCACGAGGATGCGGGAGAGAATCGGTTCGCCTTCCCCCACGATCACGCCGTCCACCTCTGGTGCGTTCTCCAGAATCTCTTGCGGGCGAGCCATGGCATGGGCTCCGCCGACAACGACGGGCACGCGGGGCAGGATTTCACGCACCACGGAGGCCGTCCTCATCACGGTCGCCATCTTGGCGGTCAGCGCCGAGATCCCCACCCACTCGGGCCGGATGGACTCCAGAATTCGGGCGAGCTCTTCCCACACAGGACCCTCAGCGCTTGCCACCGCCGCCAGGTAGGCCGGGTAGCGACGCGGGAGCGCCTGATAGTCCACGCCTCGAGCCTGAGTGTCGTGGTCGGCGTCGTAGATCAGCGGTTCGTGCCCCAATGCCCGTGCGCAGGCAGCCAACGCCGCCAGACCGTAGGGGAAGTAGCGGGTGTAGTAGCCCATGAACCGGTAGAACGGTGGGTCTATGAGCAGGAGTCGCATGCCATCCTCGTGGAGAGGGAAGCCCTCAGCACCGCGCCGTGTTCAGCCATGCCGCCGCGGGCGATTGCCAGCAGGGAGTAGCCGGCCAGCAGCGCACGCGTCCCGGTGCACTGGCCGGGGGTCCCGTGGCGCTGGAAGTACCGGAGAGCGCTCAGCGACCGGTGACGATGGGCCAGGGCGGAACGGCTGGGGGCGCTTCCCCCGATCACGTGTTCCGCCGTCGCGGCGGGAGTGAATCCCACGGTCCACCCGGCATCCCAAAGGCGCCGGCAGAGGTCTTTCTCCTCATAGTACAGGAAGAACCCCGGGTCGAACGGTCCCGCGTCCGCCAACGCACGACGTCGCAGAACAAAGCATGCGCCGCTTACCATCTCGACCTCCCGCTCCACCGTATGAGGGTCCAGCTGGCCGAACGCCCTGGACAGGGGAGTTTTCGACAGGATACGTTTGATCCCCGGAGGCACCCTGCCGGCGATGCCGAGCAGATGCCCCGACAATTGCACCAGAGTGGGAAGGCGATAGCTACTGGTCTGCAGGCCCCCGTCCGGGTTGCGCAGGCGCGGCCCGGCCATGCCCATCCGGGGGTTCCTCCGGAGAAACTCGACCAACAAATCCGCTGTTCCCGGCTGGACTGTCGTGTCGGGATTCACGATCAAGACAAACTCGTTTGCTGCCTGAGAAAGGGCGCGGTTCACGCCCCTCGAGAAGCCGAGGTTGAGGCCGGGTTCGTCCCAGACCACCTGTTCCCGGAAGCCTTCTCGCAGGACGGCCGGCACGGGATCGGGGCCATGATTCACCACGACGGTCTTCCTGACCTGGGGAACGAGGGCGCCTAAACAGAGGTGCAGCATGCCGAACGGACCATAATGGACCACGATGCCCGCGATGTCGTTCACGTCGCTACGCTCCGGTAGTGGAGGCGATAGAATGCGGTCTTGACCGTCTCGGTGAACACGGTGATGAGCCCCTTCTCGGTGAGCCACCATCGGGCGGAATCCACTTCGGGTACCGGGACCGTGGCGAGGTGCACCACGATCCCCTTGGGGACGCATACCCGCCGGAGGATCCACCGCGCCCGCGAAGCATGGCAGCTCGATGTCACGAAGAGAACACGCTCAAGCCCGTGCGCGACGGCCCATGACGATGCTGCCACGGCCTCATCGTACGTGCTCTCGACCGTTCCGGGGAGCACTACTACCGCGGAGTCGGGGATGCCCAGCCGATTCAGAATGCGGCACGCGATCTCCTCCTCGCGGGGGAGAAGGCCAAGCTCGCAGGCGGCATTGGTTCCCGGAGTCCCCATGGCGACAAGCGGCGCGCGACCCTCTCGCGCGAGCATGGCCGCATAGGTGGCCCGAGGCACCACGTCGCCCAGCAGAATGAACACTGCGTCCGCCCGCCGCGGGAGCTCCTCCCAATGCTGCAGCCTATTCCGCCAGCTGTGCAGAAGAGGATCCGGATTGGCCAGCAGGACGGCGAGCAGCGCCAAGGCACACAGGATCAGCGCCGCAATCCGCGAGGGTTTCTTCGTGCTCACGGGGGCGCCGTTTTGGATCGCGTCCAGGGTCTCTGCGCCACGAAGAACCACGGGGCAACGCGGCGGCTGAATCCACTGAGCGGCCTCCCGCGGCGGAGCCTCGACGGGGGGCCGGCGAATGCCGCCCACTTCGCCTTGAGCACAGTTCTTCCCCGGCCGGCAACGGCGTGGCGGATCACGCTGGCTCCCTGGTATCCCACGTGGAGAACGCCAAAGACTGGCCACCACCACCACGGAGTGTTCGACCAGAAGGCCCACTCGAGGTTGCGTTGCGCCAACGCCAGCAGCAGCGTCGGGGATCGGCGCAGGGTCTGTCC
Source organism: Candidatus Eiseniibacteriota bacterium (assembly GCA_025453925.1). GTDB lineage: Bacteria > JAFGKV01 > JAFGKV01 > JAFGKV01 > JAFGKV01 > JAFGKV01. The sequence continues at coordinate 12,751 of JALOPK010000023.1, forward strand.
TCCGAGGTGAACCACCACGGCCCGGGGCTGCACGACGCAGATGAACCCCGCGTTGCGCACCCGGAAGGCGAGGTCAATGTCCTCGTCCTGGGCGAAGAACGACCGGTCGAAGCCTCCGGCGGCGATGAGCGCCTCCCGCCGGAACACTGCGGCGCCGCCGCTGGCGCCGAAGACCTCGAACGGTTCCCGAGGGAGGTCATCGGGGCGCGCGCCCTCCATATGCCGACGCCCCACGCCCCAGATGCTCATTGCGAGGCCGGCGGATTCGACGGTTCCTCCCGGCACGAGGATCACCGATGCGCACGCGCCGACCGCCTTCTCCTCGAACACTGCCGCTGATGCCTCCAGCCAGGCCTGATGCGGCCTGGCGTCGTTGTTCAGGATGGCGACCAATTCGCTCGCGGTGGATTCCACTCCTTCCTGAACGGCCCCCGCGAAGCCCTGGTTGACTTCCAGGCGGATGAGCCGCACGGAAGGCCAGGTCGCCCTGAGCCAGTCTTCGGTCCCGTCGGACGATCCGTTGTCAACCACGATGACTTCCTCTGGCGCCAGGGTCTGGGCCGCCAGCGCCCGAAGGCAATCTTGCAGCAGCGGCCTGCCGTCCCACGATGGGATGATGACGTCGATCCCGCTCATGGGCCGGCTACGACTCTGGCCTCCGGGCCGCCTGCGAGCTGACCGCACGCCGCGGCGATGTCGCCACCCAGGCTCTGTCGCATCGTGACCGTGGGTGAGGCCGGCAGCAGGATCGAGAGGAACGTTCGAATGCGGTCGCCGGAGGGCGCACGGAACATCGTGCCCTCGGTCTCATTGTATACGATCAGGTTGATCTTGGAGGGCAGGCGTGAAGCCAACGCAGACAACGCCCGGGCACAGGCGGCGGTATCGTTGACACCGCCCAGGAGCACGTACTCCAAGGTGACGATGGTCCTGGTCGCCTCCGCGTAGTGCCGTAATGCGGGGATGACATCTGCCAGGGGAGGAGCATTCGGCATCAGAGACGTGCGCAACCCCTCCCATGGGGCGTTGAGGCTGAACGCGAGCCGAACCCTGAGCCCCGCTTCGGCCAGGGCCCTGATGCCGGCGGGGATTCCGCAGGTGGATACGGTGATGCGTCGCGCCGCGTAGCCGAACCCGTGTTCCCACGTCAGCACACGAATCGTCTCGATCACGGGGCGGGGCTCGAGGAGCGGCTCGCCCATCCCCATGAAGACGATGTGTGTGGGCCTCGTTCGTCCTGCCCCCGCCGGAGCGGGGCGAACAACGGCCATGAACTGCTCGATCAGCTCCCCTATCGTCAGCGTTCGACCGGGTCCCAGCCGCCCCGTCGCGCAGAAAGCACAGGCCATGGGACATCCGGTCTGCGAGGACAGGCACACGGTCGTCCTCCCGGCGGCCGGGAGGTGCACTGCCTCGACGGCGGCCCCTGATGCGAACCTGATCAGGAGTTTGCACGATCCGTCCGCTGAGGACGTGGCCGCGGCGATAGTGCCCCGCCCGATGAACCATGACGCGGCTATCCGGCTCCTCAGGGACGCGGGGAGGTTCGACATCTCCGCCACGGTCGAGGCATCTTCGCGGTACACCCACCGGCCGATCTGGGCGGCTCGGAAGGGCTGTAGTGCGAACCGAGCGACCATGTCCGCCAACCCCGAACACCCCAGGTTCTTCAGATCAGAGGGTTCGCCCGCCTTGGGCTCATCCACGGCCACCCCGCCTTGGTCTCGACCACGCACTTCACTCTCCACGCGGCGCCTCGAACAGGGAACGGTCACAGACGAAGCTCCACGCCACGGCCACCAGGCCCCCGCTCCGGCGCCGTACCCCGGACCGGGGCGGAACCCGTCGCGCGCGCCGTGTACCTGACAGCCGGGTCACTCGGTGGAGAGGACGATGGCGCTGAGCGGCGGCATGGTGAGGCGTACCGTCCCGGCGTACTGATTCGCGGTGGCCTCTCCCCAGCGTCGCACCAGCCGTGAACCGGGTAATCCCGCCAAGTCCACCGTACGCTCCCACGAATCGGAGCCGAGGTTGAAGGCCACGATCGCGAGCTGATCGAAATCAACACGGGCAATGACCAGTGCCTGTTCCTCCACGTGGAGCACCACGCAATCACCGTAGGACAGTGCGGGGATGCGTCGCCTGAGCTGCCCAAGATCGCGCATTTCGGCGAGATGGTTGCGCTCGATGTCACTCAACTCGTTGCCGAAGCGCATCATCCGGCGATTGTCCGGATCGGCCGCGCCCGCCATGCCGATTTCGTCCCCGTAGTAGAGCACCGGTATGCCGGGTACCGACAGGTTGAACAGAAAGAACAGCTGCAGCCTCCGGTTCGCGGCCGGGTCTCGAGCCGTGAGCGAGTGCGTCCAGCCCCACTGACGTTCATTGGCACCCGGCGGGATGTCCTGCTGCGACAGGGTGATGAAGCGCACCTGATCGTGGCTGCCCGTGACGTTGGCCATCAGGTGGAGAGGCCCGAACGCATCCAACGATTGCTCCAGTTCGCGGGTGACCTGCTTGAATGATGCTGCTTCCTTTCCGCAGAACATCGGCCTGGACGCGTAGTAGAGATTGAAGTCGAACTGCCCGTCCATTTCCGCGGGAACGGCATAGCTTCCGACGAGTTTTCTGGAACCGAAGGTCTCTCCGATTTGCAGCACCTGGCGGCCGGGGGCGGCGGCGCGCAGCCCCGCCGTGAGCGACCGCCAGAACTCGTGGGGGATATGCTTGGTGGCGTCATGCCGGAAGCCGTCCAGGCGAAACGTCTCCAGCCACCACGCGGCGGATGCCACCACCGAGTCGACCCCGGGGGCTCCACCACGGAGGTCCAGCGTCGGGAGGAAGGGATCAAACCACGTGGTGAGGCGGTGCGCATCCCAGTGGCGAAGATTGAGCGTGCCGTCGGGCAGCACGAGGTCCTGCATCCACTCGGGGTGGGAGGCAACCCAGGGGTGATCGATATGTACGTGATGCGGCACAAGGTCGAGAATCACCCGGAACCCGCGCTGATGGGCCGACGTCACCAGGTTCTGCATCAGTGCAACGGTGCCGAACCTCGGCTCTATATCCCGATCTCGGACCGGCCAGTAGCCGTGGTACCCACTGTAGGCGAGGGCGGGTGGAAAGGCCGCCTCCGGTATCGGGAGCTGTCGCTGGCCGAAGTACGGGTCGATCATTGTGGCGAGGAGGGAGTCGAGCTCCGGAACCGACAACGCCCGCATCCGGTCGGTGTACTCCAGTGGTGAAATGGCGATGCGATCGGGGCCGGGGTAGAGCGGGCCCAGCCAGAGGGTCGTCACTCCCAGTGAGTCGAAGTAGCCCTCCTCCAGAGTCCGCCGTATCCCTTCCAGGTCCCCGCCTTGATAGTTGACCATGGTGTGCACGCCGGGATGGCACACGGGCCGGTCGTTCAGGGTGTCGCCATTGCGGAAGCGATCAGGAAACAGGCTGTAGATGAAGCTGCGGTAGATGCCGTCGTCGGCGCCTTCCCGGCCGCGGGGGATGCCGCGGTCAAGCCAGGTCCAGCTCTCGGGCAGCGGCCGCCCTTCCGCGTCGGCGCCCAGGACCCGCAGGAATGAACCATCCCCCTCCTCGACACCAACGGCCCCCGACTCGTAGGTGAATGGTGCCTCATGACCATCCATCAGCACAATGATGGTGGACGGGGGAGGCGCTTGGGGAGGGTAGTACACGAAGGTCATCCTTCCGTCCCGGCAGCTTGACTTCACGAATCTGCAGGACGACAGGCCGCTGCTGATGTGAAGCACCGAGTTGTGGCTGCCGAGCCCGTCATCGACGCGGTCACTGTTACCGGGATCGGGCATCCACGCGCCATCCACCACGAACTTGTAGAGGTAGGTGCCCGGCGGGAGCTGGAGGGTCGTGCCGAATCGTCCGTCGTTCCTCAACGCCATCGGTGTGGCCGTTCCATTCCACCCGTTGAAGGAGCCCGCCAGGAATGCGGCCACCGGCGCGTCACCCGGTGGGTCATAGGAGAACGAAACCTCGGTCAACGGTCTGCGTTCCAGCGGAATCACCAGTGTCTCTCCATCCGGAGAGGCGAGATGCACCATGCCGATTCCTCCTCCCGGCTCCTCGGCGGCGACCACCAGGAGATCATCGAGGACGCTGGCGTCGATGCCCGGCGTGCATGACGTGACGACCCATGGCCTGGACAGATACCACGAGGAGAGATCCATCGTGTCCGGCAGCATGCCCACCAGATGCAGCGTCGGCGGAAACGGGGCGGACGCGTAGGCCGACGCCGCGACTACGCCGGCGAGGACTAGTCGCCGCATGCCGCTCTCACGATGAGGGGCTCCACGTGATAGGTTTCAAGGAACTTCCGCCTTTCGGCCTTCATTCTCGCGACCCACTGCGTGTAGAGGCCCTCACGGCCTCGGGCGGCGTAGAACCGGACCGGCCGGAGGATATCGGCAGGCACCTTGTCGAGGAGTGGCTGGCAGTCGGGATGATCAACGTCGGGAACGAGGTACCCGAAATCGGGATCCGGGGTCCACGGTATGGCGCCCGTGAGCATGGCCTCCAGCATCGCACTTGAATGCCGGATCTTTACCTTGAGCGCATCGCCCCGTTGCACATCCCGCTCGTCTCCTCCCACATAGCCGGTGTTCATCGCCCACATCTCAAGGTCGCAGATGCCGGCGACCAATTCCCGGAACCGGGCGGCCTGTAAGCCGTGGGCACGGGGAAAGAACGGCTGGGTGAACGGCGACCGTGTCTTGCCGCGATCCTTGCCGGCCGCGGAGGTTTTCGTCGTCTCGCCCAGCATGAAGTAGGCGGCGGCCTGCTCCGGTGTCGCGAATCTCATGATGCCTGGCGTGGCCGCGTCGGGCCCCTCGTCACGATTGAGTATCCCCATCGAACCCAGCTGAGGGATGGTGGTGAGGTTTGCCGCGTTCTCTATCGCGGACATCGGGATGATCGATCGTCCGTTCTGCGTCCACACGACGAAATCCCATCCGTCGGCCGGAATGCCCAGTTCATCCACCACGTCTTCAGCCTTGACCGCGCCCCGCGCGTACCGGTCAACGTGATCGGGATCCGCCCCGGTGGCGACCAGCACCTCGGCCAGACGGCCGACGTCGTCCCCGGAGAGGACGCACTTGGAGAAGTCGAAATGACCATGCCGGTCGACATAGACGTTCTCGACCCAGGCGGTCGGGCTCAGTGTCCCGCGGTAGATCACGGGCTCGCTCTCCTCGGTCAGTCCGAAGGTCTTGGCGAAGCAGCCGTTTTCGGTGATCGAGATCTCACCGCGGGGCCACAGGACCACCATATCGTCCTGGATGGGCTGGACCAGTTGGTGGTCTTCCCCGTTCCCGAGAGCCCCATGATGGTCATGGTCGTGTGGCGGCCGTTGACGGTGACCGCCTTGGCCCCTGCATGCAGCAGCAGCCCGCCTCTGTGGTAGATCAGCTCCGCGAGCATGCGAAGCGCGCCCTTCTTGCTCTCTCCGAAGTAGTCGGGCCCCATGACATAGGTTTCCATGCGGCCGAGGTCCACCAGAATCGCTTGGTTCCCGGGCAGCCCAGAGGCGGCACAGTCCGGCGTGTAGATCACCCGCGCGTCCGGCTCGAAGGGCCGCGCGAGCTGGGCGGGGTTCTCGACCATGCTTCGGGGGAAGGCCAACACCTGCTGCATGCCGGCAAGATTCGCTGCCTCGGGGGTGAAGAGCCATTCCACCGCCAGGGCCCGGGGGCCCAGGCCGAGGTAGCCCTGAATGGCGATGAGCGTTCCGGCGCGTTCGATGTACTCCCGCTGCACCTCGATGAGCGGATGAGCCATCGCCGGCTCGATGAGACCGCCGGAAAAGGCGGGCTTGTCGCATTCGGGCGCGATGATATAGGTCCATTTTGCCATACGCGCTTTGTTGCGTGTTATCTTGGTCAGGCTGCCGTATGCCGTCGCGATCACCGCGGCGGCATGCCGGCGGGTCAGACCCCGCAGCTCATCCTGGCTCGGATTCAGCATGTAACGGACGTTGAAACGATGGTTGACGCTCTCTGCCATGACTGCCCTCTCTCCTCACATGGACGACGCGGTACTGGGGTGTACGATCGAGGGGAACCAAAGTCATCTTACATTGCCGCGTGCGTAGCGGCAAGACTCCGCAGGAGGATTCGCCGGTGCGCGCGTTCCCTGACTTAGTGCGCCCGGGACGGGTGGGTCTCCTCTTCGGAGCGGATCACGCCGCTCACGTCGCGGGAGTTCCTTCCGCTCGTGCGCTGAGGGATCCGGCCATAATGGCCCGCTCGATTCTCCATGCCCGGTCGCTCTACGACCACGACCTGGTGATTGTGCACAGCGACGCCCTCCTCGGCCTCGAGGCGCTCGGTGGAAGAATGGCGTTTCCCGAGCACGGCCCCCCGATGCTGGTCAGCCGGCCGGTTTCCCCGCCCCCCCGGCCGCTCGATCCGTGGCGCGATGGACGGATGCCACTGCTGCTGGAGGCCGCCTGCAGGGTGCGCCGCGGCGTGAGCGCGGAGACGGCCGTTGCCGTTTCACTGACCGGACCGTTCACCCTGGCGGCGGCGGTCGGAGGGGAATCGAGCTTCTTGGCCCTCCTCCCGCGGCTCGGCGCCCGGGAGCGGGACCTCATGGATTGCGCCGTGGAGAGCACGATCCGCGCAGTGAACGCAGCAAGGGGGGAAGGGCTGGGGGTTATGGTAGCGGAACCGCTGGTGAGCCTGCTCGGTCCGTCAGTGTTCGTCGACCTCATCGTCCCTTCGCTTCGCCGCGTACTTGCCGGCCCGGACGCCATCGTGCACATTTGCGGCGATTCCTCACATCTCCTCCCCCATCTGTCTTCCCTCACGGCAGGCGCCTTCAGTCTGGATCAGGTTGATCTGGTCGAGGCATCGCGGGTGGTCCGCGGACATGCGGTTGTCATGGGCGGGCTGGCGCCGGAGATGGTTCGCACGGGCACACCGGAGTGCATTCAACGCGCCGCGGCAGACCTTCTGTGGAGGGTGGGGGATTGTTTCATTCCCTGCACCGGGTGTGACCTCGTCTGGGATACCCCCGTTGCCAACGTTCAGGCGTTCATGCGGGGTGCCCGGTCTGCCCCGGCGCAACTACCAGCCGGCGAGGTTCGGCCGGCCTGACACGTACCGGCAGCACCCGTCTCCTGCGCCGGGAGGCGCGGAGGTGCGGCGGATGATTGCGTGCCCCTACGGCAACCCAAGGAGCGGTGATGCGCGCACGAACCTATGCGACTGTCGCTTTGATATCGGTGGCGTTCACCGCGGGTCTGCCCGGTAGCGATCCGCTGGCGCAGCCTGAGATACCCGATACCGTGCGCCCGGTGTCGGCGCGAATCATCCCCGAGCGCCTGACGCTGTGCGGCGAAGAAGTGCCGCTGGACCGGGAGGATGTCCGGGAGCGCCTGGAGCGGGAGTTCTACTTCAACCTCGACCGCGAAGGGCAGCTCGTGCTTTACCTCAAGCGTGCGGCGCGCACCATGCCGGTCGTACAGCGCGTGCTCCGTGAGCTGGGTCTTCCCGACGATCTGAAGTATGTGCCGGTGGCCGAGAGCGGGCTCTACTTCCGGGCCGCCAGCGCGGCGGAGGCCATGGGCTACTGGCAGTTCATCAAGGGAACGGCGACGCGCTATGGCCTCACGGTGGGAACCTACGTTGACGAACGGCGGGATCTCGAGAAGTCGACCCGCGCCGCCGCGGCATACCTCAAGGATCTCCGCAACCAGTTCGGTTCATGGGCTGTCGCCTTGGGCGCCTACAACTGGGGTGAAAACCGGATGGAGAGGGCATTGAGCGAACAGGGATCTGCGTCCTATTACGATCTCTATCTCCCGGATGAGACTGATCGGTTCGTGTTTCGCATCGCCTGCCTCAAGCTTCTCCTCGAGAACCCCCAGGGATACGATATCTACCTCCCGGAGGATCGGCTCTACCACGCCCCGGCGACGGAGGAGGTGGAGGTGACGTCAAAGGGTTGGCTGCAGATGGTCGCCCTGTCGCGGGCCGCCCAGGTTTCCGCACGAACATTTCGCTACCTCAACCCGTGGATGAACGCCCACACCCTTCCCCCGGGGACGTATCGGTTCACGGTCCCCGAGGGGCAGGCCCAGGGCTTCCCGGGGCGGGCATCGCGGCCGGGCAGCACAGTGCCGCCTCAATCCGGCGGCCAAGGAGCGGTGCATCTAGTACGGGTGGGCGACAGTCTCACGCGTCTCGCCATGCGGTACGGGGTCTCCCTGGAAGACCTCGAACGATGGAACGGGATCTCGCGCAGGGACGCCATACACCCGGGGCAGCGGCTCATCGTCGGGAACCGTGCCACTGAACCCGGGTAAGAGACTGAGCCGCACCGGGTTGTTGACAACTCGGGAGGCCGCCAATAACGTAATGCTCGCGGCCAGATCTGCTCTGGTCACAGTTCATCTGTTCTTCAGCCCGCCAGCCCTGCTGGCGGCTCGTCTCTAGGGGAGCGCGTATGGACCAGGAAGCCATCCTGCGGATCAAAGACCAGCTCCAGGAGCGCAAGAGCGAACTCCTCCGGCTCATAAAGGAGCAGCAGGAGGAGATGGGTGTCATCCAATCCACGCGCTCTCCGGACTGGCTCGACCTTACCACCGCCACCGAGAACATCCATCTGCTGATGACGCTCGGGGACAATGAGCGCCGCGAGCTCGACGATATCGAGATTGCGCTCGGGAAGATCGATGATGGGACATATGGGGAGTGCGAAGCCTGCGGCCGGAAGATCAAGTCGGCTCGGCTGGAGGCGCTCATGACCGCGCGGCTCTGCAAGAAGTGCAAGGACGAGGAGGAGGCGACGCTGAAGCCGACATCCCCGGACTACAACATCGGCTGGCGGGCCATCGAACAGGATCCGACGCTCCTCGCGGGCGCAGGCGAAGAAGAGCAAGACGAGTGACAACCACTCCGGTTGTCCCGTGACGACCGGTGGGGACACGGCTCAGCAGACGCAGCTTCCTTACCTGCGCGGGTAGCGCCGTGATAGGGGCCGGGGTCTACGGCCTTGCCTGGGGCCCCCGCGATCTCAGGGTGGCGGAGGCGTCCGTTGCCATTCGCGGCCTGCCTGATACCCTCGCCGGGCTCAGAATCGCCCAGATCTCTGACCTGCATCGCGGCCGCTGGGTGAGTGAAGGTCAGATCCGTCGAGCCGGTGATGTCGCGCGCAGCCTCGACCCTGATCTGGTGGTGCTCACCGGTGACTACGTGACCGGGCGCGCGTCGTATGTCTGGAGTTGCGTGGAGGCGCTAGGCCCCATTCCCTCCCGGTTCGGCACGTTCGCCGTGCTCGGCAACCATGACTGGTGGACAGATGCGGGCGTGGTGCGGCGGGCCTTGCAGCGCATTGATGCGTACGTACTGTCCAACGACGCCGTCAGGCTCGGCCACGACGGCGCCCGGCTGTGGCTGCTGGGGGTGGAAGACATGTGGAGTTCTGCCTTTTCGCTGGCCAGGGCGGTCTATGCGGCGGGAGACGGCGCGCCGCGGATCCTGCTCTGCCACAACCCCGATGTGTTCGCTGCTGCCGCCGCCTGGGGCATTGACCTGGTGCTGTCGGGGCA
>JALOPK010000024.1 GCA_025453925.1 Candidatus Eiseniibacteriota bacterium
CAGGCAGTTGAGTGACAGCGGCGCGCTTTCGGTGGCGTCCCCGAACACGCCGCCGAAGTTGCGGTACAGGGCCGTGCGCTGGGTGTTGGCGACGATGAGATCGAGCCATCCGTCGCCATCGAAGTCCAGCCAGGCGGCGCCCGAGGAGCTCCGTGGATCCTCCACGCCGGCGTCGATCTGCCGGACGAAACCCATGCCCCGGATGTTCCGGTAGAGCCGGTTGGGCTGCCCCGATGATCCCTTGTTGGTCACGTAGAGGTCGAGCCATCCGTCGGCGTCGTAGTCTCCCCAGATGCCGCCGGTGGAGGTCAACTCCTCGTCAGCCAGCCCGAGGTTCGCTGCCCGTTCGAGAAAGGTCCCGTCACCATTGTTCACGTAGAACTGGTTCACCTGGCCGAGCCAGACGGTGCCGTAGTTGGCGACGAAAAGGTCAAGATCACCGTCGCGATCGTAGTCTGCCCATGAGGCCCCGTAAGAGATCGAGTCACTGGCCACACCGGCGGCCGCGGCGATGTCGGTGAAGGTGCCGTCGCCATTGTTGCGGTAGAGTTGGTTGCTTTGCTGCTGGTGGGCGACGAACAGATCAAGCCATCCATCGCCATCGTAGTCGCCCCATACCGGTGCGAAGTTCTTGACCGAGGTGGAAACCAGCCCCGCCGCAGCACTCACGTCACTGAAGCTCTGCGCCTCGTCGTTGCGGAAGAGCGCAATGCCCGCTGCCGTGCCACGGGCGAGGTCGGCATCGCCGTCATTGTCGAAGTCGCCCCATGCCGCGCCTTGGCCTTGGCCGGTTGAGGGCAGGCCCACCGCCGCAGTCACATTGACGAGCGTGTCGCCGTCGTTGCGGTAGAGGCCGTGACTGTTGCTCCATGCGGAACGGTAGAGGTCGGCATCGCCGTCACCATCGAAATCGGCGAAGACCGCGGTGATGCTTCCCGTCACGCCGCCGAGCCCGAAGTCGGCGGCGGCATTGGCCATCACCTGAGCCGCCATGGGCACGCTGAACGGCAGGTCTTCAGAGTAGCCTCCGGCGCTCAGCCGCAGCGTGAACGGCACGTGGTAGCCGATCTCGGCGTCTGGTGCGACGCCTACCGTGATCCCGCCTGCCGATGGCGCGACGCTGTCGGTAGGGATGGTGCCGAAGGAGATCGCCGCGGTGGTATCCACCGCCACGGATGGGTCCTCGGTCCGCACTGCGCCCACCACGCCGGATGCGTCCTGCCAGAAGTTGCGCACCGTGAAGGACAGAGTGACGGTCTCCCCCGGGCCGAGAAGCCCATCGCCGTTACCGCCCGTGCCGTCGTCCACGGTGACGGTCAGGAGCCGGAGCGCCGGATGGGGCGCCTCAGTGAGTGCCCGGGCTCCGTTCACCCGTCCGCACCCCAGCTTGCCCCTGAAGCCGGGGTTGGTGCCGTCGATTTCGTCGCAAGTGCCGACGAGCTGATAGTACAACTCGACGTTGGTGAGGGCGGGATTGCGTGAGAGGAGCAATCCTGCGACGCCGGCCACATACGGGCATGACGCGGACGTGCCGCTGAAGTCGGGCATGTAGGTGTCGTCGAAGGCGGTGGTCCAGATGTCGACACCGGGCGCCGACACGCCCACCCACGCGCCGTAGTTGGAGAACGATGCCTTGATATCCTGCTGCTGCGTGGCGCCCACGGCCAGTACTTCGGGATACCCTGCCGGGGTTGGCGCAGCTTCCGCCCCCTCGTTGCCGGCGGATGCCACCAGGAACACCCCGGCGGCATGGGCGTATTGCACGGCCTCGTGCAACCCGTCGGATGCACCGCTCCGGAAGCTCATGGACAGCACATCGACGCCGTTGTCCGCCGCGTAATAGAACGACTCAATGATGTCTGAGGCCACGGCCGTGGCATTGCCCGAGGGGTGGCCGTAGAACGTCTTCAACGGCATGATGGTGCAGCCCCAGGAGGTGCCCGCGACAAGGAGCCCATTGTCCGTGACTGCCCCGGCGATACCCGCTGTCGCGGTGCCATGGCCGTCGAAGTCCATGGGGTCGGGATCCGGCGGGAGCGAATCCTCTCCCTCCGCCACGTTTGCCGCGGTCACGAAGTCCCATCCGATCACGTCGTCGATGTAGCCGTTCCCGTCTGCATCGAGGCTGTCGAAATCGCCGCCCAGGGTAGCGGCGTAGTTGTCGAACGCCCCATTGCCGTTCAGATCCTCGGCGTCGTTGATCCAGATGACGTCCGCCAGATCGGGATGATTCCAGTCGGTTCCCGTGTCGCTGATGCCGATGACCACCTGCGGCGAGCCGCGGGCCACGTCCCATGCGGCGGGCAGGCTCATCCGCGGCATGGCCCACTGCTGGGGGTAGAGCGGATCGTTGGGCGCCGCATCCAGGGTAGCGTAGAAGTCAGGGTGGGCGTAGATGACGCCTGGGAGAGCCGCCAGGTGTTGGGCGACAACGGCCGGATCCACATCGACGCCGTAGGAGAGGGCCAGAATCCCCGCAGAGCCAAAGCGGCTCCTGAGCCCATCGTTCCGGCCATCACGCCGGGGCTTGACAAGCTGACGGACGCCATCGACAACCAGGGACTCAAGGTAGTCGTCCAATTCGGCATGTCCGGTCGCAGTACCGGCGAGCACACGCTCGGCAACCGAAGGGTCGGCTTTCAGGACCAGTCGGTAGGGCGGGTAGTCCTGTGCGTCAACGGCGTGCGACGACGCTATCGCAGCAATCAGCGCATACTGGGCAATGCGACGCATGAGTTCGCTCCTTCTGGAACAGCACGAGTGCGACGAAGAGACGGATCGGGGCGTGGAACGGACATGTTAGCCATTTCCACTGCATTCGGCCATTGTCGCCTATCCGTGAACCCGGACGCTCCGGATGTGGCGCCTCCCCGTGCTCCAGTCGTTCAATGGCCCCGGTTCCGCCCATACCGTCGAGAACTCGTCGATGCCTGCAGACCGAACCACCGCAGGCACGATCGGGCAAGCCTCCGTCAGGAGCGGGCTTCCTCCGTGTTCCCCCCTGGGCGCCGCGGGCCTGGAGGTGCCGGCCCCAGATCATGACGCCGCATGAGCCGTTGGATCTGTCGGCGGCCGATGGCCAGCCTGCGGGCGGCTGCTGATACGTTCCAGCCCGACTCCTTAAGCGCCCGGTCCAGGCACTGACGCTCCGCGGCCCGCAACTCCTCGGCCAAAGGACCGACCAACCGGCCGTCACGGCTGCTCAGGGGCGCGTCCAGGACCAGCGTGAGCGCGTCCGGATCCACGACCGTTCCCGGGGACAAGGCCACTGCCGCTTCGACCACGTGCTCCAACTCGCGAACATTTCCCCGCCAGTCACGCGCGCACAACATGGCCATCGCCTGGCGATCCACGCGCCGGATCTGGGCGCCGAAGCGCTCATTGTACACTGACACGAAATGGGAAACCAGAAGTGGAATGTCCTGCCGACGCTCCCGCAACGCCGGAAGTCTGACCACGACCACCTTGATCCTATAGTACAAATCCGGCCTGAACCGACCTTGTTCCATCGCCTGGTGCAGATCACGGTTGGTCGCGCAGAGGACCCGGGCGTCGGTCTGTCTGGCGGCGGCCCGGCCCACAGGGCGCACCTCCCCGGAGTCCAGCACGCGCAGGAGCTTTGCTTGCAGGGAGAGGCTCATGTCGGCGATCTCGTCGAGGAAGATCGTCCCACCGGTGGCGGCGACGAAGAGGCCCTCGGTCTCCCCCGTGGCGCCGGTGAAAGCTCCCCTCGCGTGGCCAAAGAGCTCGCTCTCCAGCAGGCCTTCGGGCAGCGCGCTGCAGTTGACGGTCACAAAACGGCCGCGGCGACGTGGGCTGAGATGGTGGATCGCCTTGGCAATCAGCTCCTTGCCGGTGCCGGTCTCTCCCTGGATCAGCACCGTCACCGAACTCCGTGCCACCGCGCGCACCGCCCTGGCGACCGCCATCATGCCCGGGCTGTGACCCACCAGCGTCTCGATGGATTCGGACGCCTCGAGTCTCTCGTGCAGTTGGGCGTTCTCGTCCTCCAGTTCTGCGAGCAGCCGCCGGTTCTCCATGGCGATGGCCGCGTGGTTCGCGAAGGCAACCAGAAAGGAGATGTCATCCTCCACCAGCCGGCGGCTCAGATCGCTGGAGTCCACGTAGATGGTGCCGGTGATCACGCCGCGCACAGTCAGCGGGACGCAGGCGAAGCACGCGATTCGATTCAGGCGGATGCTGTCGTGGTCGGAGAACCGAGCGTCTTTCAACGCGTCATCGGAGAAGACGGGCACGCCCGCTCCCGCGACCTGGCGCACCACGGCTTCGCTGATCCTGCTGGCATCAGCGACGGTCGCGCCGTCGATTTCGGTTTTGGCGCGAACGACGAGGTCCTTCGACGCGGGGTCTACAAGAATGATGAGCCCGCGCTCGCCCCCCACGGCGTGTACGGCGAGGTCGAGCACCTGGTCCAGCAAGCCCTCGGCGGATTCCGCCGAATTGACGAGGGTCAGCATGCGGTACAGGGCCGACAGCTTCCGCGTGGTGGCCACGGCGGCTCCTCCTGTCGCCCCGGAGGAGAGTCTTTCCAGTGCCTCCTCTGCGTCCCGAAGCCGAAGAGCGGATCCGAGACGCCGGAATGCGTCGGCTGCTTGGGCCAGGTAGCGTTCGGGCGCGCGGAATCCCCCTGCCTGGTGCCCGTCGGCGAGCCACCGGCCCACCGCCAGTCTCACCAGCGCCGTTTCCTCAGCATCCGGTCTATCGCCCGCAAGCGCGAGGCACCGCTGCAACACGGAAGCCGCGTCCTGGTGCCGCCCAGCGGAAGCCAGGGCCTGGCCGAGGGTGCGGAGGACGATCACTTCGTCAACGGTTCCCTGGTAGCCCGGCGAACTGGCGGCGCGTTCCGCCGCGCGTACCGCGTCCTCGCCGCGCCCCTGGGCGATCCGGAGGACGGCCAGCTCACAATAGGTGCGGAGGCGGAGCTGGGCATCGCCGGCCTCATCCACCATGCGGAGCGCATCATCCATGTGCGTGCCCGCCTGGTCGAGGAGACCTTGCTCGCGCTTGAGTCGCGCGAGGCAGAGCATCTCCACCACCGACCCTTCCGGATCGTCGCTGCCGGGCCCCAGCGCAGTGACCTGGGACAGGCAGTGTTCCGCCTGGGCTGCCTCGCCGCAATCCAGCCACACATTCGCAAGATTCCGCAACGCTTTCCGCTCCGCGGAACGGTCTCCTCTATGGCGGGCGCGAACCCTGGCTTCCATGAAGAGCGCACGGGCCTGGGCACGCTCCCCGCAGGCGTTCATGGCGAGACCGTGGTTGTTGAGGGCACGGCATGCGGTCCGCCATCGTCCGCTCTCAAGCGCCAGACGGACCGCCCTTGCAAAGGAGGCACAGGCGCCCCATGGGTCCCCGATTGTGAGTTCCAGCAGACCCAGTGTGTTGTGGACCTGCGACAGGAAGGACACGGCGCCCGCTGCACCCAGACGGTCCAAGGCCAGACGCAGCCACTGCCGTGCTTCCGCGTAGCTCCCCGCACGTCGGGTCAAGATCCCCAGGTTGAGAGCGCAGCGACCCGCATCAAGCTCCTGCCCCTCGGACTCGCGCGCGTGGTAGCTGCCCTCCAGCGGCACCCGTGCCTCCTCAAGCCTGCCCTGCATGAGCAGGGCGACGCCCAGAGTGTTCTCCAGGCTGGATCGCAGGGAAGGGTCTGCGGCGCCTGTCTCCAGGCCGGCGCGGGCGTGTCGCTCGGCGTCAACCCATCTCCTTCCCTCCGCCGCAACATGGGCGGCCGCGCTCATGACCTCTGCCCGGACGGGAGGCGGAAGGGGGATTTCCAGCAGCTCTCCCAGCCGTCGTTCCGCATCGCGTTCAGTCCCTACGGCCGAGTCCGCCTTGGCCAGCATCAGGGTGAGCTCGGCTCGTTGGGCGATGGGGAGGGCTTCAGCGTCACCGATCGCGAGAGCCCGGGCCGCCTGGGTTGCGGTCTGCCGCCACTGCCCGAGAGCTGCATGGCACACCGCCGTTCCGCGTGCCACGCGGATACCCATGGGCCCATCGTCGGGAGGAACACAACGTTCGACCATACGGAAGAGGCTCAAGGCGGTCTGGTATTCCCGCGTCTGGAGAGACTTCTCGGCCGCCGGCAGCCCAAGACCCAAGGCCTCGGGGAATGCTCCCGATTCCGCCAGATGCCACACCAGCGGCGCGACCCATTCCGAATCGTCGGGCCGGCGGGCGAGGATGGCCCGGGCCGCCCTGGCATGCAGTTGGGTGCGCTCGCTCGCATCCAGGGATGCCAGCAGACAATCCCTTAGCGCGGGGTACCGGAGCGCCCATCCCCCTCCTCGGCGAACCACATGGGCGCCTTCCACAAGCGCCCGCACGGCCTCATCGAGTTCTGAGGCCGACGCGGCGGCCACTTCGCCCAGAACGTCATCCGCATGGCGCTCGCCCAGCGCCGCGATTGCCGTCAGGACTCTCCGGTGGAGCGCAGGCATCGGCCCGAGCACCCCCCAGCTCGTCCATGCCTCGGGGGACTGCAGGTCCGGAATGCTCTCCGCAATCCACTGACCGCCGCTCCGGCGAAGACTGCCCAGGGTGATAAGGTGACCAAGAATGTGCGGTACGACCGTGGGGTCCCCACCCGATGCCGCGTGGACTACCGCCGCGATTTCCGAGCCACAGGCTTCGATTCCAAGGCACGAGCAGACCAGGCGTGCCGTCTCGCCGCGGGTGAGGCGTCTCAGCCGGACGGTGCGAACATGGGGCCGGGCGCATACGCCCGAAATCGCGGCCTGCAGCCGACGAAGGTTCTCTTTGTCTACCGCGACGGTCATCATCACCTGCTCGCCGGCCAGCAGCGGGCCCGCGGCGTCCAGGAATACGCCGAGGGAGTCGATGTCGCTCCGGCCGGGGTCGATCAGCAGGGAAAGAGGCTGGCCCGAGGCCAGCCGGGCGGCCTCCGCGAGACATCTGATCCGGGCTCCCATCGCCGGGGGAACATTGTCTCCCGCGGGTGCATCCGGTTGCGTCAGGGCCTGGGTGCGTCTGACGAGTTCGTGGATGAGATCGGCATGGGAGCAGGCATCAGGCCCGCCGACGGTGACCCGGTCGACGCCCGCGAGACCGAGTTCGATGGACAGCCGCGCAAGCAGGTCTTCGGCCCGAGCCCCATTGTGTCCATAGACCAGCATCTGAGTTCCGCGGCCGTGACCGGCGAGCTCCATGGCCCGTCGGATGAACCTCCATGGCCTTTCCTCGAATGTCGCGGGGAGGGCAGGGAGCGATATGCCGGGCCGCCTTCTCTCCCGAGCGCCGAGGAGGGCCTCAGCGGACCGCGGACGTTCGCCGGGCTCCTTGGACAAAAGTCGGAGCACGAGACGGGCCATGGCGGGCGAGACGCGGTCATTGATCTCGCGGGGGTCGCGAGGCTGCTCGTGAAGGTGAGCATCCAGGACGGCCTGTACGGAGTCGCGGGTAAAGACCGGCTGACCGGTGAGCACCTCGAACAGGGTCGCCCCCAGAGAGTAGAGGTCGGCGCGCCGGTCCGGACGGTCGCCCCGCACGAGCTCGGGGGGAGCAAACGCGGCCGTGCCCCTGAACCCCGCCCCCTCGGTCGGCTGGGGCCGGCAGAATCCGAAATCGGTCAGGACGGCTCGAGACGGAGGGGATCGGCAGCCGTCGAGGAGGATGTTGGACGGCTTGATGTCGCCATGAAGGAGTCCTCGACCGTGGGCGGCCTGCAGCCCTCGACACACGCCGTCGAGCAGCTTCCTCAAGCATCCCTCGCCCCACGTGAGGTATGCCTCCCGCAACGTCGGCCCGGCCACGTACTCCAGCGCCAGGTAGCGGCTCTTTGCGGACAGAAAGGCATCCAGCACCCGGACGATGTTCACATGATCCAGATCCGCCCACGCCTGGATGCCGGCCCGCTCGGGGTCATCACGGAGGAGCTTGACGGCAACCGTGGTGTGTCGCCAGTGATCCGTCGCACGATACACCCGCCCCTCACCGCCTTCGGCGAGAAGCGCTTCCAGCGTGTACCGGCCGGCCAGCAGACTCATCAGACGCCTCCGTTGTCGCATCTTGGTGTGCGACATTTTGTCGCATCAGCGCAACCTATGGTGAGGGGCTACCAGGGACAAGATCAAGGGGTGTCGACAGATCAGGGCGGCAGGGCTTCACGGCCCGCTTGCTGCATGGGTGGTGGGGTGACTGCGCGCTTCCTGTCATGCCGCAGCCGGTTCACCACCCCCGTCTGAGGAGGTCCTCCGTGTCGAGACGCCAGGTCCGGTCGAGAGCCGCCATCGCAACCCTTCTGCTAGCGTTGTGCCTTGCCACTACTGGGATTTCCCCCGCACGCGCCGACGGAACCAGTGACAAGGATGACGATCCCTCGCCGGGCCGTCTTCCGGTTGTCACCTGGTCTATGGTGCATGCATGGGAGCTGTGCCTCGTCCTGTAGTCGCCGGCTCACTGAGAAGGGTCGCCCCTCTTGGGGGGGCGGCCCTTTTTCGTTGTCCCCACGCCCGAAAAGTCAGATGCGACAGTTTGTCGCAGGTGCGACAAACTGTCGCACGACGCAAGGCATAACAGCCAGGACCGCTCTCGTCGCGTGCCGCCCCTTGATCGTGGGTATGCCTTGCAGGCAAAGGAAATGGCCGCATGAGACGGGGAACGTCCGGGGGCCACCGGGAGTGGAACGCGGCTTGCATTGATGGTGGAGATTGCCGTCTGGCTTGAGTCTCGGCCCTTGGAGCGGGTGCCCCGCCTCCTCCCTGCCGGGAACAGGAATCTCCGGAGGAACGCGACCGTGTCGTACATGACCGTGGAACGTCACCATCTCCACCTGCGTGCGATAGTGCGGGGCAACGGAAGCTTCGCATTGTCGCCGTCCAACGTGGATGACCTGCTCCACGCCGCGCGTGAGGAACTGGCCTCCGCGGTCTTGGTCGATGCTCGGGAGGCCGGGCAGGCCGCTGGCATCGTGGAGTGGTTCACGGTTGCGGACACTCTGGCACATCGTCGTCCGCCGACACTTCGGTCAGCAGCCCTCGTGGTGTGCGCCGGCCAACTCCGGGATGCGCGGTTCGCCGAGTTGGTGGCGCGCAACCGCGGATTGAACCTCAGGGTCTTCGAGGATGACCGGGCTGCAGTTGAGTGGCTGGAAGGTGACGATTGCGCGACATAGCAGGCTGGAGCGCGCTACACTGAACTAGAATCACCCTGGGCGGTTGTCGGGCAGTGCCGGAAGCGGGGAGTGTCGCGGAACATCCGCGGCGCTCCCCGCGCTGCGTTTCACCCCGAGTCTCACGCCGGCTGGGGACGCGACCACGTGAATCCCACGACCATGCCTGGTCTTCGGGCCATGCGGCTGTCCCCACGCGGGCGTGGAGACCCAGACGCTCTCGGCCAGGGCCGCTTCGGAATGGCTCCTCTTCTCCCTGTCGATGCCTCGGTTCTCCCCTCCGCGCTGTCCACCCAACGGCGTGCCACGGTCCGTCGCAGAAGGGTACCGCGACGCGGCAGCGCAGCCTGCTCACCCCAGCCCGGCCGGCGATAGCAGGGAGGCCGGGACCGAGAGGGAGCGGGCCGGCGTACAGATCAGGTCATGCAGGTGATATCCGAACGTCGTGAACTTCGGGCGAATCCTTCGCTGACGCTCGCGAACTAATATGGGACAGGTCCAATATAGGACATGTCCTATATGCCTGGGGGGCCATCTCCGTGGCCGGCATGATGCGGCGGAGCTGCCTCGTGCTTGGGCGGCGGGCGTGTCATCGCGCAGTCCCAACACGGCCATGACGATGCATGGCCGTCCATCGCGAAACTCGGTGGGCCTCGCGAGAGAGGTACGTTCCAAGGCGTCGGCCGTATCGGCGCGCCGACCGGCTCAGGGGGGTAGCCCTCAATGTTGAACCGGCGTGAGCCGCGAATCATCCGCCACGCAACACGTTCTTCCCGTTCCGCCTCCGAGCAGGGGAACAAGTCGCACAAGGCCCGTATCAGCGGCCATGACGGAGCGTCGCCTTCCACCGCGAAGCTCAGTCGGTCTCGCGGAAGGGACCGGTCTGTCTGTTCGTCCTATGCGTCGCGGCCATCCCGCAGGGGCTCACCTTGGTGTGAACGGGAGCCACGAGACCTCGGACTCGCGGGTTCTTGCGGCCTGTTGGGGCGGCCAGTCCTCTCCGGGCTACCGCCCCTCGTCACGGTGCCGGGTGGAGATATCCGACACGTCGGCGCCAAGCTCAAGGGGTGGACGATTCGGCATCAAGGCCACATCAGGCGGCGTCCTGTCAGGAGAGTCGCCTCGGAACCCTGCGTGAGTGTCACACTCCTCGAACGATGGCTGCGCCCAGAGATCGGAGACCGCGGCAACAAACGGGGGAAACGTGCCGTGCCGCGGGGAAGGTCGGGGCATGTTGATGCCGACGAAGAGCAGGGCGACCGCCGCCACCGCAGCCGCAACCTGATACAGCGGGACGCGGTATGCCACGAGACGCTGGATCGCAGGCCGGGGGCGATGGGCGTGCGCATGCCGCCGCATCAGGCGCTCCCGCACGTCGCCGGAGAGTGCGGGCTCAGGCTCGAACCGGAGGGCTCCAAGGGTGTCCGACATCTGCTGGCGAAGTGCCCGGCACGCCGGGCACACGGCACAGTGCTCCGTCATTCGTGCGGAAGGATGACCGTCTATGTCCTCAAACAGCTCTTCATCAGTCAGGTGGTCGTAAGTCGGGGATGTCATGCGGTTCTCACCTCCTCGGATGCCTCATGGGCGAGCAGGGTGCGAAGGTCATGCAAGGCGCTGTGCATGCGGGTTCGTGCCGTAGCGGGCGGGATGGACAGAATGGCAGCGATCTCCTCATACGGAAGGTCGAGCCAGATGCGCATGACCACGACCAGCCTCTTGGGCTCGGAGAGCGCGGCAAGGAGGCGACGCGCCAGCGTCTCCGCCTCGACCGGAAGCAAGCCGCCGGACTCCATGTCCGACGAGGCCGTCGGGCACTCCTCGGTCAACGGTACCGAACCGTCGTGTCGTCGCGCAGCCTTGCGGCCAACATTGAGGGCGATGGTGAACAGCCATGACCGGAATGCCCCCTGCGACCGGTACGACGGCAGCGCATCCATGACCCTGCAGAACGTATCATGCACCATGTCTTCCAGATCGGCCTGGTCACGGGCGTAGGTCCGCAGAAGCCGTGCCACGCGGCGCGCATACCGGTCATAGAGAGCGCCGAACGCCGCGGTGTCTCCCTGGCTGGCCCTGATGGCCAGCAGCTCATCGAGCCGGTCTGACCCCGCGACATCGACCTCGTCGTTCACCGCGCCGCCAGCTCCTCCAAGTGCTGCTGGATGCTGGTCTCCCCGTGGAACTTGGCGATGCTGATGCCGATCTCCGCGAGACGTCCGGCGGACTCGCCGTCCCCGGCCTCCCGTGCGTCCTCCGCGGCCCTCGCGAGCACGTGCAGGTAGTTGGTGAGGAGCTTCTGCTCGGCGGTGCGGAGGTCCCACGGGTAGGTCCAGTCAGTGGCGCTGTCCAGCCGGTAGGTGTCACGGAACAGGGCCAATGTCTTCTTGTAGTCTGTGCGCTCGGATGATCCCGTGAGCCCGTCGACACGGGCGCAGAGCCCCTCGATCGTGAGGGATCGCGCTGACCCCAGCCGGTCGAAGGGAACCGTGAGGGATATGTAGACGGGCCGCCGTCGTGTCTTCACGAGGTCTCGAATCACCGCCAAGGCGCCGCTGAAGGGGCCCTTCTCAACATCCTTCGAGATCTCCGGGAACCAGTCGGGATGCTGCTCTCTCATGGCGTTCGCATATGCGGGGCATCCCAGAAGGCTCTGGTTGAGCACCGTCACGTCGGTCCTGAAGCCCCGGCCCGCCTGCAGCGACACCAACGGATAGGTGTCATTGTCGCCATTGGTGACGAGCACGGCCCCCTCGGGCAGGCCCGCCAGGATGTTGTACCCGAAATCCCACACCGGCGTGTGGATGAGTTGACGTTCGTACATCTCCCGGGCGGTCTCGTAGGCACGACCCACGCGGCCCGTGCAGGTGTGCAGCCCGTAGAGGCTGTAGAGCACGTCACCATAGGTGGGGTCTGCCGTGCGTGCGCGTTCAAACATCTCCGTGGCCCTGGCCACGTCGGCGGCGTTCCCATGGGTCCAGAGCTGGCAGGCATAAAGGTCCAGCGCCCGCGCGTAGGTAGGGCCCAGTTCCACCGCCTTGGCGTAGAAGGGGAGATAGGTGTCCTTGGCCTCGCCGGCGTACCGGTAGGCCTGGGCAAGATTCACGTAGCCCTCGGCGCTCTCGCCGTGGCGCTCCATGTAGTCTTTCCACTGCTGCGCCAAGGCTCGATACGCCGCGGGCGACAGCATCTTCTCCCGCAGACTCACCACGGGCTCGGGAGTCTGGGCAGTCGCTACGGTCCAGAGGAGTGAGAGCAACAGAAGGGAGATGATACGACGCATGGCATCCTCCATGGATGATGAGAGACTCATGATACAAGGCCCGGGCTCCTTCAGGTAGAATCCCCGTGCATCGTGAAATGTTCATCGCATGGCGATCGGCAGCCCAATCCTTGCTGCGACGGGGAGTGGTTCGTAACGTGCGTGAAGATCCAAAGGGCGCCCTCCCTCGGAGTCCAGGGCGGATTGGCGTGGCGCAGTCGAGAGGCGTGCCGGTGATGATTGACGATCCGAGAGCCAGTAGGCAGGTCGACCACACTCGTACCGGGTGGCTGCACGGCACTCCCCGGTGGCGGATGCTCGTGCATGTGCTGGCTCTTGCCGGCATGATCACCTGCGGTGATGAGCGAGACGGAGCGTCCCGATACGCCGGGGCTCGGGAGCGGGCCGTTGCGAACGAAGCTCAGCCCGGGTCCCCAGGTCGCCCCGTGTGGGAAACGACGAACCGCTTTCTTCCGATTCGAATTGCCATGGCATCCTGTGGTGACAGCCTTGCACGGGGTGCCTTTCTGGCGGCCTGGCGGGACAGCCTGCGGATCTCTCCGGAGGATCCGCGGGGCGACTACGCCGTGGGGCTTGCGTGCCTTGCCCAGGGAGAGGATTCCCTGGCCCTCAGCCATCTCCGGCGACTGATCGCCGCCGGGGTACGGGATCCTGTGTGCTATTCCCACCTCGCCGAGGCCGCACGAAGAACCGGCACGCTGCCCGCCATCAGCGCCGACATATCACGCGGCTCCCGGGACACCACGTCAGGAGCCGACTGTGTGGCGGCGGGATCGATCTTCCTTGAGCTGGCCGCGTGGGATTCGGCGGCGGCCTGGGGGCGTGCCGCGCTCTCGGCGGGAACCGACTCGGGTGAGGCGCACCTGCTCCTGGCCCGGGCACTCCGCGGGCAGGGGCGCCTGGAGGAGGCCGCACAGGAGGCTGACGCGGCTGCGTCACTGGCAGCCCGCGCGAGTGACCACGAGTTGCGCGCGAGGAGTCTGGATGCGATGTGCGTCACCTATCGAGCGCATGGCGAGCGGTTTCGCGCCACCGCGGTGGGCACTGAGGCGCTGCACCTTTGCCTCCGGCACGGTCTGCGACACCTGGAAGCCCCGATCCGTTGCGAGTTGGGCTACCTGCGGCTGCGTCAGGGAGATGGGCCGGGCGCCTGCCTGCTCCTCCAGCGCGCGGTGGCCGTGGCTGACAGCGCGGGCGATCGAAGAAGCCTCGGGTGGGCAACGAAGTTGCTGGGGGATGCGCGGGCTGTGCAGGGTGATCTTGAGGACGCGGAGGCGCTGCTGGGCCGGGCGCTCGTGATGCTTGGCGCGGTACGAGACCCGGAAGGGCCGGCCGCCTGCCTGGACGCCCTGGCGGGACTGGCTGCGGGTCGCGGTCAGGTGAGGAAGGCCGTGGCGCACTATCAGGAGGCACTCGCGCTGCATCGGGCCCGCCGTGACGGGCGGGCGGAGGGGGCCACACTGGTCAATCTGGCGTCTACCTGGCTGGAGCACGGTGAGGTGGCCGACGCAATTCGAAGTTTCCATCAGGCGATTCGGGGTGCGGCTGCCGGGGGCGACTCCATGACCATTGCCGCCGGATCCATTGGTCTGGGTAACGCGTATCTGACACTCGGTGACCTGGCGCGCGCGGATGAGATGCTCCAGCGGGGGCTGGCGCTGGCGCGGGCGCGTCACGACACGGCTGCGATGGCCCGGGCACTGGGTGCCGCGGGTGCCCTTGAGTTCCGCAGGGGAAACCTGGGGAAGGCACGAGAACAATTCCAGACCGCCGGAGGCCTATTTGAACGACTCAATGACCGGCGTTCCATGGCAGCGGCACTCATGAATGCCGGCATATCGCAACTGCATGACGACGCCCGGCGCGCGGCGAGTTCGATTCGGGAGGCCCTGGAGGCCTTCACCGGCTGTCATGACGCCTATGGTCGTGCCGCCGCATGGGCCTCGCTGGGCGAAATCTCTTTGGCCGCCGGCAGGATTCGGGACGCCGACTCGCTCTTTTCCGGGTGCCTCGATCAGGCCGTCGCGCTGGGCGCTCCTGACCTGACATGGTTCGCCCAGTATGGGGTCGCGCGCTGCCGCGAAGCGGCGGATGACTGGGAGGGAAGCCTCATGATGTATGAGGCAGCCACGAGCACGGTGGAACACGCCCGGACCCGGCTTCCGGCCCACGAGTGGCGGTTCGCGTTCCTGGCTACGACCATGGAGATCCCCGAGCGCCATATCGGCCTGTTGGCGGCACTGGACGACCGCTGGCCGTCCCGTGGATTCGCCCGTCGAGCATTCGATGTGGCCGAGGCAGCGAAAGCCCGCTCATTCCTCGATCTCCTGAGCGAACCAGAGCGCCGGAAGGCGCGGCATGACGACCCCGACGGGGAGATCAAGGCAGCCTTGGTCATGGAGATCTCCAGTCTCAGCAGGGCACTCTGGCAACTGCCTGAAGGCTCACTCCAGGCGGTGTCGCTTCGTCGGCAGGTGGCCGCCCGCGAAGACGAACTCAACCGTCTTCAGTCCTTGTCTGACCAGTCCTGGCGCGAAGATCGAGCGTCAGCACCCAATCCTCTGGAGAGGCTCCAGAGTTCCATGGGTGCTCGCGGAACGGGGCTGCTCCTGGAGTACGTCACCGGGAAGGCCGGCTCGTTCCTGTGGCTCGTGAGACCCGACACTGTGCTGTTGCGGCGCGTGCCCGACCGTGGCCGGCTCGCCAAGCTGGTGAGACCCCTCATCGATGCCCTGCGCATGCCTCCCCGCATAGGCGCGTATGATGAGACGGGGCTTCGCGCTCTGGCGGAAGCCGTGTTGCCTTCGCCCGCCTGGTTCGAAGAGACATCAGGCGGGATCTTCATCGTGCCGGATGGCCCGCTGTGCTATGTTCCGTTCGAGACCCTCCCAGTGGCGATGGATTCCGCCGGCTCGGCACTGATGATCGAGCGCGGCCCCGTGAGCTACGCGCCTTCGGCCGCGGTCTTGCTCTCGGTCTGGAACCGGGGCCCATCCCCGGCGGGAGGCACCGTCTTGGCAGTGGGAATACGTGATGCCCACGGTCTCGAACCAGTCGGGGAGGGGAATCACATAGGTGGGGCGCCCATGCTTCCCCCGTTGCGCTACGCGGAGGCAGAGGCGGAAAGCGTTTGCGCGTCGTTCCCACCGGGTTGTTGTACCAGTGTGATCGGCCTCGACGCCACGGAAGGCCGGGTAGTACACGAGTTGCAGGAGCCCTATGCCATTGCCCATCTTGCCACCCATGCCATGATTAACCTTGAAGCGCCAAGGAGCTCGTGTATCGTCCTGAATCCTGGGCCTGCCAGCGGCGATGACGGCGTGCTCGTCTTCGATGAGATCCTCCAGCTCTCGTCGTCACCTCGGCTCGTGGTGCTGTCGTCTTGCCAGAGCGCGTTGGGGCAGTTGATTTCCGGCGAGGGAATAGTGAGTCTCTCACGGGCGTTCTTTCACGCGGGAGCACGGACCGTGCTGGTGACGCTGTGGCCGGTGAATGACCGGTCGGCCGTATCCTGGATGAGCGAGTTCTACCAGTGCCTCGCCGAGGGAGCATCACCGGACCAGGCGGCGAGAGCGGCCAAACTGCGGCTTCTCCATGGGCATGCGCCGGCAACGCGTCATCCGTACTACTGGGCGCCCTTCGTGCTCATAGGAGGGAGCTGATTCGGTGTCATCGGTCCCAGCGGTTCCCTCGGATGAAGCGTTGATCCAGGAAATCCACGCGGGCAGCGCCCGTGCGGAGCTGGCGCTGTGGGAGCGGTATCGGCCACGCATATGGTTCTTTCTGCTCCGCCGACTTGATGGCGACCGGGAGGCGGCTCGTGATCTGGAGCAGGAGGTCTTCGTCGCGCTGCTTCAGGCGATTCGTGACGGGCGCTTGACTCAGAGCGGGAACCCGGGAGCCTATCTCTACAAGACCAGCTCGAACCTGGCAACGCGCTGGATGCGGCGTGTGCGTCGCAATACTCCAGTCGGGGACGCCGACCTCACGAGGACTGACGATACACCGGAGACGATTCACCTTACCCAGGAAGCCCATGAGACGTTGCGCCGTATGGTGGGAGCGATTGCGGCGCTGGACCGGCGCATCCTCGACTTGCGGTTCGGGGAGGAGTGGAGCTACCGCCGGATTGCGGGGGAGCTCGGTCTGAGCGAAGACTCCGTGCGGCAACGCGCCTGCCGAACAGTGGCAGGACTCCGGAGAGGGCTCAATGACCGGTGAGAGCGCCTGGATGAGAACGCACCGGAAATGGAGGGACGGCCTCCGCGTCGACCACACCCGCGCTGCAGAGCGGTTCCGCGCCACGTACTCCGCCGCTCGCGTGTCACAGAACAGGGGGATCGTGAACATGGTAGGTGAGGGCGCGGCCTTGATGGGTAGCGAGGCAGGATAGTGACCATGACGAATAGAGGAACAGGCCATGGCGATTGACCACGATCCGTTGAGCGTAATGCGGACCATTGAACGCTACCTCGGGGGAGAACTCAGCCCCGAAGAGCAGCAGGAGTGGGAGGAGCACTACTTTCAGTGCGCCCAGTGCTTCGAGACACTGGAGGCGACGGCACAGATCAGAGAGCATTTCAGGGAAGAGGCCCGAGAGCGACTCCGTGAGGGCGGCCGTCCCGCGTCGCGACACCGCTTCCGCCTCAGGGCGCTGACCCTCCCGCAATGGCTCTTGCCGGCCCCGGCCTGGCGCCCGTCCCTGGCGGCAGCGGCAGCCGCCATCATCGTGGCCATCCCGGCAACGATGGGATGGCTGCGCCTGGCCTCCTTGCGACAGGAGGTCAGGCAGCTAAGGATGCCGGGCGTGGCCTCCTTGACTTATGTTCTGGATGAAGGCGTGCGGGGCGTGGAACCCGCAGTGACCATCCCGGTCGATGCCGGCAGATTCCTTCTCCAGTTCAATCTCGTCGGTGAAGAAAGAGAGGCGACGACCCGCACCGCCCGCATCCGGGATGCATCGGGACGCGTGGTGTGGGCGGGCGCGGGCCTTGCGGGCCAGGGGCCCTACGGCACCTTCGTCATCTCGTGCCAAAGCTCTTTCTTCAACCCTGGCGACTACGAGCTTATGGTCGATGAGGTGCGGAGAGATGACGGAACGGTACTGAACAGCTCGGTCTTCGCGTTCCGGGTCACGGGCGCCACCAGGCAGGGAACGGGCCAATGAGCTGTTCACGGCAGGTTCGGGCGGTATTCCTGGCGGTGGCCTTCGGCACGCTTGCCGGCGGGGTGGCTCCCCGCCAGCCAGGCGCGGAGACCCTGGATGCGATCGCCTTCGAGTACGGCATCGTGGGCCGGACCGCGCAGTGCCCCGACAGCCTGTTCCTCGTCAAGGATGGGGTGACGCTGCGCTCTGGAGATCAGATCCGGATCACGGTCCGCCGGATGCCGGATACCTGCTTCTACGTAATCCTCCAGATGTCCAACGGAGACTACACGCTGTTCCATGCCGCGCCAGGAGCGACACCCGCCGATCCCATGATTGAGTCGTTACGCTGGCTCATGCTCGATGATGACACGGGCGTGGAGACGATCCACCTCGTGGCGTCCGCAGAACCCCTGACGTCTCTGGAGCGCTCGCTGGCTGCGTACGATGCATCCC
>JALOPK010000247.1 GCA_025453925.1 Candidatus Eiseniibacteriota bacterium
CAGCACGCGCGGCAGGCCGGCGAAGTTGCTCCGGCGCGCCACGAACACGTTCGGGTCGAACCCCTCTGCCCGGAGCCGCGCCTCCGTCCGCGGCAGTTCCAGCGGATCGACGTCGAGTCCGATCAGTCGCCCGCCGGGCCGAATCCTCGCGAGAATCTCACGCGCGTGACCGCCCCCGCCGAGCGTGGCATCGACCGCCGTGTCGCCGGCGTTGGGCGACAGCAGGCGCAGCACCTCGGCCACCATGATCGGCCGGTGCATACCCGCGGGCGTCTTGCCGGCGTCCAGCACCTTCTGAACGTCCGAGGCGTATCGATCGGGGCTCAGTTCCTTGTACTTCTCGTGGAACTTCCGCGGGTTCTTGCCCGGGTAACGGGGGCGACGCGTGTGCTCACCGGGCGGCATCAGGTCCGGAACACCTTCGCCCTGGGCATATTGGCCTGACGTCTTCATGGGAATGAGGCGTTTCGTGCTTCCCGCGTAGCGGGCGCCTCCTCAGCGTCTCCGCGCCTCTGCGAGATCACTCGCTCTGACTTCCACACTCCGCCTTCCCCTCGCCCCCACCCATCATGGTCAAGTCCCGAATTGTGTGTAAAAGAGAGAGGGCGCTCCAGGGGCCCAGGACGCGAAGAGGTGGGTAGGGAAGCTGGGAGGATGGTTGGCGCGGGGAAAAGACGACAACCCTGGCACGACCTGCATGTGGCGAGGACTGGTACGCTTGCCGTCCATTGTGGAAGGCTACGTGTTGGCACTGCAAATCCATGGCATCAGGGCTGAACCATGACCCACAGTCTTGCGTGTGGGCAACAGCCAGCTCTTGGGGCAGGGCAATCTGAGGCAGGCATGTCATAGTCGACAGACACAGCAGCATCGCGAATGTGCGCACTGGGCCTCACTCCGTTCATCATGCACTGCCGGGCCGCGTGAGTCAGGCATGGCGTGCTCGGAAACTCAACGGGCACCGTCGGGGAGCTCCCGGCGTGTGTT
This sequence comes from Candidatus Eiseniibacteriota bacterium, assembly GCA_025453925.1. Lineage (GTDB taxonomy): Bacteria > JAFGKV01 > JAFGKV01 > JAFGKV01 > JAFGKV01 > JAFGKV01. The sequence continues at coordinate 988 of JALOPK010000247.1, forward strand.
CCCGGCACATGGCGGGACGCGGGCGAAGGGGCGTGTCGGCCGTCCCCTCGGGGGCAAGGTGGGACCGGCCCACCCCGTCAGCGCAGCCCTCCCCCACCGGGGAGAGCCCCGGAATGCCGCGACGGTGTGTCTGCAGAACGCTCCACCGGCGCACGGGCGCGCGGATTCCGCGAGGTCTTGGCCGGGGCCGGCGTTCGACTATGCCCGCTCACTCCCGAGGAAACGATAGACGAAAGCGCCCAGTATGCCGCCGATGATCGGGGCCACCCAGAAAAGCCAGAGTTGTGCGACCGCCCAGTCGCCCACGAACACCGCAACGCCCGTGCTGCGGGCCGGATTCACCGAGGTGTTCGTCACCGGGATGCTGATCAGATGGATAAGCGTGAGGCATAACCCGATGGCAATCGGCGCGAAGCCCTGCGGCGCGCGCTTGTCGGTCGCGCCCAGGATGACGAGGAGAAACATCATGGTCATGACCACTTCGGTGATCAAGGCCGCGGACAGGTTATAGCCGCCCGGCGAATGGGCGCCGTAGCCGTTCGAGGCGAACCCGGCGGAGAGGCTGAAACTCGGGGTGCCGCTGGCGATGAGGTATAGCACGCCCCCGGCCGCGATCCCGCCGAGCACCTGTGAAGCGATGTAGGGCAGCAGGTCCTTCGCGGGAAAACGACCGCCGGCCCAGAGGCCGAAGGAGACCGCCGGATTGAGGTGACATCCGCTGATGTGCCCGATGGCGAACGCCATGGTCAGAACGGTCAAGCCGAAGGCCAGCGATACGCCGAGCAGCCCGATGCCCACGTTCGGGAACGCGGCAGCCAAGACCGCGCTACCGCACCCGCCGAGCACCAGCCAGAAGGTCCCAAAGAACTCCGCGCCACACTTCTTCATCATTGTCTCCTCCGCCGTGGGGGCCGGTCGGCCCAGCGAGGGCGTGCCTCGCGATATGCGAGGATCAGCCCCGTTCGCGGGCCGGGGTCGGCGCGACTCGGCAGGGGAATGTAGCGGCCTCGGTGTCCCTTCTCAAGCGCCACTGGCTGACTGATCTCCTCGCCGCCGCTGTCCTACCGCAGCAGGACGAGGGGCTTGTGCAGGGAGAGACCATCCGTGGACATCCGGCAGAAGTAGAGTCCCGCGGCGACGGGTCGGCCCTGCGCGTCGGTTCCGTCCCAGACGACCGTGTGGGAGCCGGCTCCCAACGTCCCATGAGCGAGAGTTCGAATTCGCTGTCCCGCAAGGCCATGCACGGTCACGGTCACGTCCGCTTCCCGGGCCAGCGTGTAGTGAATCATGGCGGCCGAACGGAAGGGATTCGGGTACGCGCCGCTGAGGATGGACGTGGCCGGAGCCTCGGGAGGCGTATCCGTTCCTGTTGCCGGAACCTCGACGGCGACCTGGCCCGAGGGCCCGGATTCACCCCCCTGGTACATCGCGGTCACGACGTACACGTACGCCCCGTCCGCCAGCTCCAGGTCATGGTACTCCGGCGCCGGAATGGTCTGGGCGTTGAGCCGCTCCCCGTCGCGGTAGACATGATAGCCGATCAGATCGCGACACGCGTTTTGGGGAGGGTTCCACGAAAGATGAACGTCATGCCCCGTGACGCGAGCGTAGAGGCTCTCGGGCGGGACCAGGCCTCCCGTCACGTCGATGGTCAGCAGATAGGCTCCGACATCTGCACCCCCTGCGGGCGGGTCGGCACAGGCGACTCTGAGGAAGTAGAACCCGGATTCCACGGCGGTGAAGCCGATCTCGGGCTGCAGGTCGCCATGGCTGTTGTCGTCCGAGGCGACGAAACTGCCGGGGTCGACGTCTGAGCCGTCCGCGGCATGCGGCCCGTACAGCCAGAACACAGGGTCGAGTTCGCATCCCGGGATCTTGTCGGCGAACATGCGGAGATCGGCGCCGCCTTCCGAGTAGAATCGGAACCAGTCGGCGTCTCCCTCTCGATGGATCGTCTGAGAAAGGCCCTCGACCTCGAGCTCCAACACCGTCGCGGCCTCAGGCACGTCGTTGCCGTCAGGATAGACCGATACCGATCCGATGTCGACGATCACGCCCTCGATGACGGTCAGGTCGTACGGCAACTCCTCGGGAAGATCATACCACGCGTCGGAAAGCCGCCCCAGCCGAAGTTCATGTGGAAGTAGCCCGTCGTGTTGTATCCATCCACCACGAGATTGTGCCCTGCGTTCCACTGGGGAGTCACCACCGCCAGGTGGGCGGGCAGTCCGTCGATCATGTTGACGGCGAGACGCGGGTAGAGAAGGGGCGTTGCCTCGCCCAGCAGCTCGACCTCGTCGTGGGCAAAGCGCAGGTACGCCTGGTAGGCCTGATCCACACCGAAGGTCCCAGAGCCCTGGGAGCTGTAGACCTGATGTGCCGCCACGCCGCACGCGAACACTACGGCCGCTTTGTCGGTGTTCGTGATTGGGCCGCCATACTCGTAGTGTGCGGTCAGAGTATCCAGATTGACGTTGAGTTCGGGAAACGACGGGAAGCCGTGCAGCTCGTGATCATCGTCGATCATGTACTGGCCCGCGTAGTTGTGGAAGTAGTCGTCCGCATCGCTGAAACGGGTGCCGTTCAGTGACGTGTGGTAGTGCAGGATCTGGGCCATGGCCACGGCAGGACAGCCCGCGAGGCTTCTCCGGCCGGTGGTCGGATCCACTGGGCAGAAGCCGTTGTAGGGCGGATCCTGCGTCCATCTCGTGGCGAGCCAGCCGCCGGTCGAGGTCGTCCCCTGGGGCGGCCATTGCCGGAAGTCCCTTTGGGTGTCCGTCTGGGCATCCTCGCGCAGACACGCGTCCCACGCCTCGCGGTTCGTCTCGCGCCATGCCCGCGGAATCTTGTGCCCGTTCGCCAGTCGATTCTCGAGGTCGCTCCGCAGCAGCGCCCTGAGCGGGTTGGGGTGATCGCCGGGGGCATCGAGTGCATTCTCCAGCGAGTACGCGATCACCGGCGGCAGGGAGTTATCGCCCGATACGATGACGAAACCTCGCGGATGCAGGTCGAACACGTAGGCCAGCGTGCCGCCGGCGGCGGCGGGCACGGCTTCAAAGGTTCCCGTGAGATCCCATCGCCCGTCCGGAGCCAGCTCTGCCAGTTTGAAGCGCCCTATTCGCGCGGCCGAGACGGGGTCAACCGGCCAAGCATGCAGCGGACCTTGCAGCAACACGGGAACGAGTGCCGCAACCACCGCCCGGAAACGCATGAATCCAGCCGGGGGGCACGTGCGCCGCGCACATGCGCGACGGCTCGGGCCGTTCGCGAGGATCGCCTCGGCGTGCAGAACTCCAACAAGCTTCATGGGTGTCTCCCTCCATGCGTGGGGCACGAATCGCTGGCCAATGACCGGCCGGGGGGTTCTCCTCCGGTGACAGGGCACAGAAAAGGCGCCGAACGCGCATCACGCAACTGCCGAAGACGTCGCGAGGCACACGGCTTACCCACTCCGCCGATTCGCGGGGCCAAGGTTGGCTCCGGAGGTGTGCCCACTGTGCCGTCGGCGCCTTCATTGGCTGGTCAGCATATGGGACATGTCCAATATAGGACGCGTCCTATATGCGCCAGAGCGCCGCCGCCGTGAGTCTGCGCGGCAGGCTGCGGTCAGGGGGTGTCGGCGGCGAGGCGTCCCCGAGCCATCCCCGCCGTCTCCGTGCAACCCGTCCGCAGTTTCCTCCGGCGCGACGATCCGAGACTCACGCGGGAGGAGGGTTCCTGATTCCAGGCACGGGTTTCGGCGTGCGCCGGGGGATCAACCTCCCAGAGCGACGGTGCGTCGCGCCGGCCGGCATCGTAGTTTGCCTGCGACACCCCAGTTCTTCCCGTTCTCCACACCGCGGCCTCGATGGGTGACCACATGAAATGTCCGAGGATTACCGTCGTCGGCAGCCTGAACATGGATCTGGTGGTTCGGGCGCCGCGCATCCCCGTGCCGGGTGAGACGGTGCTTGGCGGGCCGTTCGAGACCGCACCGGGCGGCAAGGGGGCGAACCAGGCGGTGGCGGCGGCCCGGCTCGGAGCGCACGTCTGCATGGTGGGCCGGATCGGGGATGACCCCTTCGGCGAACAGGTTCGCGCCTGCATGATCGCTGCGGCCGTAGACTGCTCACACGTGCATCCGACAAGAGGTTTCTCCACCGGCGTCGGGCTCATCGTAGTCGCGGACGACACGGGCCAGAACGCCATCGTGGTCGCATCAGGGGCCAACATGCGCCTGACGCCCGCCGACGTGGAGGCGGCGGAGCCCTTGATCACGAACTCCGACATCCTCGTTCTCCAGTTGGAGAGTCCCCTGGAGACGGTGGTCCGCGCTGCCGAGATCGCGGCCGCGCGCGGGATCACCATCGTCCTCAATCCGGCACCCGCCCGCGAAGTCCCTGATGGGTTGCTGGCGCTGGTCGGAGTGCTGGTGCTGCGGTGATTGCCGCGCACATGCTGGCGGGCCGAGGACCGCGGGCCGTGGTGACCACGCGGGGAGCGAAGGGGGCGGTGTTGCTTGCGGAAGGGAGCGTCGAACTGGTTCCGGCATGTGAGGTATCCTGCGTGGATGCCACTGCCGCGGGCGATGCGTTCATCGGCGGGCTTACCGTAGCGCTGGCGGAAGGGCGACCATTGCCTGAGGCGGTCCGATGGGCCAATGCGGCGGGAGCGCTCGCCACCACCGTTCATGGCGCCATGCCGTCGCTGCCGATGCGTCACGCGGTCGAGGAGATGCTCCGGCGCCGAGGCCGGGGGACATCCCGACAGAAGGTGAACTGGTAGACCGTGCGCAGCCTACGCCCAAAGTCGTCAATCGGACCGGAAGCCCCCCGCCCGACCCCGCGAGGCATGCGAGCGCTCATGCCGGCAACGCGTTCGCGGGGAAGCTCCTCGATCTTCAGGTGGGAGTGGCGCGACACCCCCCTGCCGATCGGATGCACACCCGCGCCCATGGAGGATGTATGACCCTCGATCACCTCCCCCGATTCCCGCTTGCGTCGCTCCCCACGCCCGTGCACCCGCTGGAGCGCCTGTCCTTGCTCCTCGGGGGACCGCTCGTGCTGGTGAAGCGGGATGATCTGACCGGCCTGGCCCTCGGCGGCAACAAGACCCGCAAGCTCGAGTTCCTGATCGGCGACGCCCTTGCGGGCGGCGCCGACACGGTGATCACCGCAGGGGCGACGCAGTCGAATCACTGCCGCCAGACCGCGGCTGCCGCCGCGCGGGCCGGCCTTCAGTGCCACCTGGTGCTGGGAGGCTCGCCTCCAGAGGCTCCGACGGGGAACCTTCTCCTCGACGGCCTTCTCGGCGCCTCTGTGCACTGGGCGGGGCCCGATAGGCGGGGGGAAACCATGACCGACGTAGCGGTGGAACTGCGCGGCAGGGGACGGAAAGTCTACGTCATCCCCTACGGGGGATCAAACGAGGTCGGCGCGACCGGCTATGTCGTGGCCATGGGCGAGTTCTGCCGGCAGATGGCGGAGCGGGAGCAGACGGTGGATCTGATCGTGTTCGCGACCAGTTCAGGCGGGACGCAGGCGGGTCTCGTCGTGGGTGCCCGCGCATTCGGTTTCTCCGGCCAGATCCTGGGCATCAGCGTTGACAAGGTGGAGCGCGGCGCTCCCACCTATGAGCGGGAACTGACGGCGCTGGCCGCTGCCACGTCCGAAAGAATAGGCCTCGGGGCGCGGCACGGCGAAGACGACTTCTGGGTTGACTATGACTACGTGGGCGACGGCTACGGGATCCTGATGGAAAGGGAACGGGACGCCATCGGCCTCATGGCCCGGACCGAGGGCATGCTCCTCGACCCGGTCTACACCGGAAAGGCCATGGGCGCTCTCATGGATATGATCCGCCGGGGGCTCATCGGACCGTCCAAAACGGTTCTGTTCTGGCACACCGGGGGAGGTCCCGCTCTCTTCGCATACGCCGAGGGACTGACCGGCGGCATAACGCGCCACAACGGCGCCCGGACGTAGGGGAGATTCATGCACGATTCCCACGCCTCCTTCATGGGAAAGGACTTCTCACACCATGGCACTCCGCAAACGAATCCGATGGTGCTCTTGTGCATCCCCTCGGCTCGCGTTCGTTCTGACCTTCTTGGCCGTCACACAGGCCGCGGCGTCGACTGCCGCCGGTAGCGCGGAAGCGGTGGAAAGAGCCGTGCCGCGGCCGCCGGAGTGGAGCCGCAACCTGGCAATCTACGAGGTCAATCTCCGCCAGTTTTCGCCCCAAGGCACGTTTCGCGAGTTCGAGGAACACCTGCCGCGGCTTCGCGAAATGGGCGTGGGAATCATCTGGCTCATGCCGATCCATCCCATCGGCGAGGTGAACCGGAAGGGATCGCTGGGCAGCTACTACTCGGTGAAGGACTACCTCGCGGTCAATCCGGAACACGGCACGATGGAGGATTTCAGACACCTGGTGCAGGCGATCCACGAGCACGGCATGTATGTCATCATCGATTGGGTCGCGAACCACACGGCATGGGACAATTCGCTCACCAAAGAACACCCCGAGTGGTTCACCAGAGGCCCAGATGGCCTGTTCATGCCGCCGGTCGCCGACTGGACCGACGTGATCGACCTGAACTACGGCATCCCCGAGTTGGGGGACTACATGGTCGATGCCCTGCGATTCTGGGTGCGCGAGACCGGGATCGACGGGTTCCGGTGCGACGTGGCGGGCATGGTGCCGACCGCCTTCTGGGAAGGGGTCAGACCGGCCCTCGACTCCGTGAAACCGGTGTTCATGCTGGCGGAGTGGGACACCCCCGAGATGCATCCGTCGTTCGATATGACCTACGACTGGGATCTGTACCGCACCTTCAACGGCATCGCCAAAGACAAGAAGAACGCCTCGGCGATCGTGTCCCATCTCACCCGCGACTGGCGGCGGTATCCCGCGACCGCCTACCGGATGCAGTTCACGTCAAACCACGATGAGAACTCGTGGAACGGCACCGAGTACGAGCGCCTTGGCGCGGGCGCGGAAGCGTTCGCGGTGGTCGCGTTCACCGTGCCGGGCATGCCGTTGATCTACAGCGGCCAGGAGGCGGGTCTCGACCGCCGCCTGGCCTTCTTCGACAAGGATCCCATCGAATGGCGCGAGCACGGAATGACCTCGGTCTACCGATCGCTGCTGGCCTTGAAACGGCGGAATCGGGCGCTGTGGAACGGGGCGAGCGGCGGCCCCATGATCCGAGTTCACACCAGCGAAGACAAGGCGATTCTTGCCTTTGTGCGTGCCCGCGACGAGAATCAGGTCTTCGTCGTGGCGAATCTCTCGGCGCATCCGCTCTCATTCCGCCTCAAGGGCACGCTGTTCCCGGGGACCTACACCGACCTCTTCAGCGCTGAGAGGGTCACCTTCGACCGGAAGGCAACCCTCTCGCTGGGTCCGTGGGAGTACCGGGTGTACGAGCGCTAGGCCGCCGCTCCTTCGAACGTGCCGCGTCGGGCGATACCGTCTTCCATCAGGAAGCGACCGCCGGCGATGACATGGCGAATACCCCAGGCGTGATCCACCAGTACGACATCGGCGTCTCCGCCGGGGGTGAGCTCGCCCTTGGTCCGCAGGCCATAGGCACGGGCGGGATTGCGCGTGACCACCGAGACAGCCGCGGTGACGGGGACGGAGTCCCGCACGATGGCATCCACCATTTCCGTGTAGATCGTCCGGGGCTGCCCGATCTCGAGCCGCACCAGGTCGCCCGAGGCATCGAAGAGCGGCAGCGACCCGTTCCCGTCCGAGCTGAAGGTGATCCGGTCCAATGGGACCCCCGCGTCCAGCAGAACCGCCAGCGCGCGGCTGGGCTTGGTCTCATCGTCGGGGAAGTAGCGGTAGGAACTGGTGGTAATATCGATCCGCCCTCCGCGGCGGCCGTACTCCTTCGCGTCCTCGAAGATCCAGGCATTGCGGTTCATGTGAGTCGGCATGAACTGCTGGATGGGGATCGTGCTGATCTCCAGCGCGCGGTAGATGGGTCGGAGAGGATCCCGCGCATCGCCCATGTGGAGCTGCACGATGCCGGCTTTGCCGCCGATCATGCCGCCCACCCTGGCTTTGCTGGCCAGGTCAACCAGACCCTCCGGACTCATCCACGACGCCCGGTGATCCGAGATGGCGACCTCTCCGATACCGATGACCTCCTCGATCATCGCCACGTCACGCCCGGGGTCCCCGGTGATCGTCGGAGGAGGCACCTGGTAGGCGCCGGTGAGCATCCAGGAAGACACGCCTTGGGCTCGCAGCGACTTCACCTTCATGAGCACGCTGACCGGCGTGCGGGTGTACCCATCGGTGCCAAGACAGCCGATGACCGTGGTGATGCCGCCCTCCAGGAGCTGCGAGAGCGCCACTTCGGGCGTGCGTGTCGGGGGTCCCCCCTCCCCGCCGGCTCCGGCGATGTGGACATGGCCATCAATGAGACCGGGAATGGCGGTGAGCCCGGTGCAGTCCAACTCGCGCGCACTCACTCCCTGGCCGGACAACCTGACCTCGGGAGCGATAGAAAGGACGATCCCGCCACCGATGACGATATCGACGACGCCCGCCGGTTCCGGGCGATAGACCTGCGCCCGCTTCAGGATGAGGAGTTCAGCCATCCGCCCTACCTCGTGGGGACATACCGGGCCATGAGCGTCGTCGCGAGCTCCGCGATGCACGCTGCGGCGAGCCGCTCGACGATCGGCAGCGATTTGCCCGGGTCCGGCAGCGGCTCAGGTTCGCCGCTGCTCTGCAGCACCGGCCGGTTTCGCACCAGACGGACCAGGCCGTGGGCGCCCGCCGGCACCTCGCGCAGAGTCTTGCCGGGATCAAGCAGGTACACCCTCGCCCCCCTGCCGACGGCGTGCAGAGGCCAGCGCTCCACGGTGACGATGAGCCACCCGTCCTCCTCGATGTCGCGCGCGAGCACATGCTCGGTTCCGGCAGGATCGAGAAGGCAGGCGACGTCGGCGCTTGTGTACCGCAGGCCGTCT
>JALOPK010000248.1 GCA_025453925.1 Candidatus Eiseniibacteriota bacterium
CTTGTGGGGAGTCTGCGTGTCTGCGTCCGTGGTGTGACACGCCATCTCCTCGCCCAGCGGGAGAGGATGAAGGTGAGGGGACACCACGGGGGGTATCGCCTATCGGCTCTCTGCTCTCTGCTATCGTCCCCAGAGACCACGCTCACCCCCTCAACCCCGCCTTCTCCCACGGGAGAAGGCGGGGTCGCTCCGCCGAATCATTTGTACGCACTTGTGCTGCCCTGCGCACACATGGCCGTTCGCGAAGGGACGGCGCATTCTGGCAGACGGGGCAACTGTCTGCTGCCTCCGCATCTCACCCCCACAGTGTCAAGCGTGTTCCGTGTCCCCATGATCCGCGGGTTGCCCCCGTGGCATTGCCGGCCCCATGGGTGAGCGGCAAGGATGAGGGCACGGCCTTCCCTCACCTGCGGGCGGGTCGGAGCGCCGCTCCTGTGCGGCCGGGAGCCGAGTGTCTCCCCGTGTGGGGCGAACCACTCGACTTGACTTCGGACGGATTCGATGCAGACTCCCATCACTTCGTATGAGCTACGTAGAAGGAGGAACAAGATGCGTCTGCCACGGAACATGCCAGTGATGATCACCGGCCTCGCAATCCTGGTGACTGGATGCGCGACGACCCGCCCCAACCTCATGGATGTGGACGATTATCAGGCCCGGGCCGCAGTGGAGTCATCCATCGGCTCGTCACCGCTCCACCGGTGCGCGACTTTCGGCACCGTTGCGCAGGTGGTGGATCACATCCGCCAGGGCGCGAACGTGAACGCTCGTGACGGGGTCGGCCAAACACCCCTGTTCCCTGCCGTGGTGCGGGGCGACAAGCGGATCGCCCAGGAGCTGCTGGATCATGATGCCGATGTCAACGCCAGCACGCCCCTGGGATTCACCCCACTCCATGTCGCGGCAACGGCGTCTGAGGACCTCAAGACCATTACAAGACTGCTCATCTCCCGAGGGGCAGACGTGAATGCCACCACAAAGACAGGGCTCACTCCCCTGCATCTGGCGGTCTCCCACGGCAGGTCGAAGGTGGCCGATGCACTGTTGGACAAGGGGGCGAACCCAAACACCGTCGATGTGAACGGCGTATCGCCCCTGTATGAGGCCTCCCGCCGGGGTGACGAGCGAATCGCCAAGGCGCTCCTGTCGCGAAAGGCGGACGTGAACGCCCGAACCGAGAACGGCGCCACGGCGATGCACGCTGCCGTTCTGTATGGTCACGAGAAGATCGTCAAACTGCTGCTGGACAAGGGCGCCGACGTCAATGCCCGATCGACCAATGGCTCCACGCCGCTCCACGTTGCCTCGGCCGCAGGCCACGACAAGGTCGTCAAACTGCTGCTGGAACGCGGCGCCAACATGGGTGCGGAAAACGATGATGGGCTCACCCCCCTGGGCATCGCCAACAGGTTTTCCCGGAAGGATGTCGCTGATGTCTTCGTGAAGGCCACGCCGCCCGCGGATCAATCCCCTGCAGCCGCGCCCGCGGAACCTGTGGCCAAACCGGTGAAGAAAGACGCGAAGAAGCCCTCATCCAAGAAGGGCACCTCGGCCTCGGCGAAGCAGTCATCGACGGCAGACGGGACGATTACCCAGCGGCTGGAGCGCCTGAAGCAGCTCTACGACGATGGGCTCATCGATGAAGACGAGTACAAGGAGGAGAAGGCCCGGATCCTCAAGGAGATCTAGGGGCCCGCTCCGGCTCTCTCCCGCCTGGGGTCAGACGGACGGACGGACGCGAGGCGCGGTGCTCAGGCTCGCGTCGGTCAGGGTGGAAAGGCCTCCGGATTGCGGCCACCGGCGTTTCACTCAGCGAAGCACCCCTCTATCAGTGTGACGCCGTCAACGATGGAAAGCTCGCTCACCGACCATGCGTGGGCAAGACCGGGATGCCGGCCAGGGAACTCGCCCGACACGGCGTCACGCAGCAGGGCCACGCCGTCGGGGGACGCGATGGCTCCCGCGGCGCCCTTGTCGCCGCCGCCCAGCATCCGCTCCCCCCACACTCCCGGCACGGTGCGGGCGATGTCGCACATCGTCTCCATCTCCGGCCCGGAGATCTCGTAGTCATCGCGCAGTCCGATGCCGTCCTCTCGGAAACACCGCCCGACGGTCCGCATGTCGCCGGCGCGCCAGGCCCGTACCATCACGGGAAAACGGAGACGGGCGGCGTGGATGTACGAGAGCCGTCGCAGCAAGGGGGACGGAACGGGGATTGCCCCCTGCCGGATCGCCGTGTGCTGCGCGGGGGTGACCTCGGCCAGCGACCGCACCGGGAGTCCCGCGGCGTTGAGGATCTCGACCAACTCCTCGCACTCCTGCCGCCTGACGCGGTACGTCGAATGCTCGAGCCCGGGGCGCACCGTGCCCGTGTCCATCATCATCAGGCGGAACTCCGGCGTGTCCGTGGGGAACGGAATCCGCTCGATGGCGCCGGATGACGGGAGAAACCGTGTGCCCATGCCCTTTCGCGCGAAGAGGATCATGACCTGATCCAGCAGCCCGCAGGGAGAACCGACGTAGTCATTCTCCACGGCCTGCGCCAGCCTGGCGACCCGCAACCGGTCCTCGATCGTGAGCCCGTTGGCATCCAGCAGGGACAGGATGAGGTTGACGCAGAGCGAGGCGGAGCGGGACATACCCCCGCCGGGAATGTCGCTGTGGATAACCGCCTCGATGCCGGTTGTCAGCCGCATGCCCGACCCGCCCAGCACGTAGGCGACCCCCAGGGGGAACCTCGCCCATCTGCCGGCGAGCTCTGGACTGCGGAGCCTCGGGATCTCCCCCAGCCGGAACTCTACCACGCCCTCGCCTGGAAATGCGGTGCTGTGGATACGCACGCGGTCAGTGGAAAGCGGGCGGTATGCGAGCCAGAGGAAACGATCGACCCCCACGCCGAACAGCTCGCAACCATTGTAGTCGCCATGCTCAACTCCGAGGCAGAAGCGGGCCGACGTCCGCCGAAGCCGCGCGCCGGCCAGCCCAATGCCCAGCGGGAGTGCGGCCCGGGAAATGGCGTCCACGGCGCGGCGGTCCGCTCCTTCGAGCACTCTTGCCACGGGCCCGATCAGCCTCTGTCCGGATCTGTCCGGCGGAGGCCGGGGCCCGGATTGCGGGGAACGGGGCGCGACGGCCCCCTCGGCGCGGCGGCGCATGGGTGGGCCGGGGGGACGTGGTCAGGATCGGGGAACCGCCTGCGGCGCATGGGCCGGTCTCCTTTCTGGGGGCGAGACCTCAGGCATGAGGGGGCTTCCCCCTCGCATCGCGAAGCGAGTACGGCGGGGAAACCTCACACCTCCGCCCCGGAACCTCAAGGACGGTGCGCCCGAAGAACCGCGGATGCCGCCCGGGGCTTGCGTCTCGGAGGCGAGGCCTTACTTTCGGCTCCGCATTCCCCCGGGGGCCGTCCGATGCCACATCGCTGAGGCGGAGCGGCCGGACGCCGGCTCAGGGGTGTGATGATCCGGCTGCTGACCTATCATCCGCTGCGACATCTCACCGATCGTGCAATCCACCGGCTGGCGGACTCGGGATGCAACGGCGGTCGAATGCGATCGTATGGGTGAATCCGAGTACCAGAGACCGGCCCGCGCCTGACCAGATGTGTCGCGTTGGCCGGTCCGCTGGAAGCCGGCAGCCGGCAGCGCGCACACGAGGTCGAGCACCATGGAAAGCGTGATACTGATCGGGATCATCCTGGGGGCCTTCGTGCTCTTCGTGACCCAGGTCGTACGTACCGAGATCACGGCCCTGGCGATCCTTGCTGCCTTGGCCCTCTCCGGCATCCTGGAAATGGATCAGGTTCTCGCGGGATTCTCCAGCCCGGCGACGATCACGGTAGGCGCCATGCTCATCCTGAGCGAAGGCCTATCCCGCGCCGGAGTCGCGGACTACGCGGCCGCTCTGCTGGAGCGGTGGGCCGGAAGCGCGGGCTGGCGAATCCTGCTGGCCCTCGGGCTCACCGTCGGCTTTTTCAGCGCCTTCATGAACAACACCGCCATCGTGGCCATCACGATTCCCATCGTGCTCACCCTCTGCCAGCGCAAGGGCCATGCACCGTCGAAATATCTGCTGCCGGTGAGCTACTTCGCGATTCTGGGCGGCACCTGCACCCTCGTGGGCACCAGCACCAACATCATCGTGGATTCCCTCTCCCGTTCACAGGGAGGGCCATCATTCGCAATGTTCGAATTCACCGGCCTGGGAGTGATCTGCCTCGCCGTTGGCATCGCCTGCATTCTGCTCCTCGCCCGCACCCTCCCCGTTCGCTCCCCGCTGAGCCTGATGCTTTCACCGAGGGCGCGCAGTCAGTTCGTGACCGAGATCTCCATCCCCGCCCGCAGCCGGTATGCGGGGCGGGCGCTTCGGGAGATGGCCAGGGAGATCCGGGTGCTCGAGCTGTTCCGTGGTGACGACTCCATGTTGAATCCCGATGCTGACCTCCCGGTTCGCGAGGGGGATATCCTCCTCATCGAAGGAAGCGCCCGGGCAATTCGCAACCTGATGATCAACGATGAGGTGGCGCTTGCCACCGCGGTGGCGGACGAGGAGCGGGTCAGCATCCGGCAGATCGATCGCACGGTCACCGAACTGGTGATTACTCCCAACTCGCGCTTTGTCGGCCAGCGGATGAAGGATGTCGGGCTCCGACGTCGCTACGGAATTCTGGTCATGGCGGCGCGCCGTCTGGGTATGCAACATCACATGTATGGGCTGCGAAAGATGGGCCTGCGCCCGGGTGATGTCCTGCTGGTGCAAGGCAACCTGGAGTCACTGCACGACCTGCAGGAGAGCGGCGACGTCCTTCTGGTGGAGGGAGTCGAGCGGACGATGACCTCTCCGCAGAGGGCCCCCTGCGCCATCGGCATCCTCGGCGCGGTCGTGCTGCTGGCCGCATTGAACGTTGCCCCGCTGCTCGCGCTGGCGTTCCTGGGCATTGTGGTGATGCTGGTCACCCGGTGTCTCACCATGGCCGACGCGACCCGCTCGTTGGACAGCTCGGTCCTGCTGCTCCTTGCGGGAACCATCCCCCTGGGCACAGCGATGACGACCACGGGCATCGCCACGAAACTTGGCCAAGCCATGGTCTCCCTGGCCGGCGGCCATCCCCTCCTGACGCTCAGCCTGTGCTTTCTCTTGACAAGCATGCTCACCGAGGTGGTCTCCAACAACGCCACGGCGGCATTGCTCACGCCGGTGGCGCTGGCGGTAGCCGCGGAAGCAGGCATCAATCCCAAGGCCATGCTGATGGCCGTCGTGTTCGGCGCCAGTTCCAGCTTCGCAACGCCCATGGGCTACCAGACGAACGCCATGGTCATGGGAGCCGGCGGCTACCTGTTTCGGGACTATCTCCGCCTGGGGTTGCCACTGAAACTGGTGTTTTGG
>JALOPK010000025.1 GCA_025453925.1 Candidatus Eiseniibacteriota bacterium
CAGGGACATCTTCGTCTTCTTCAGCTTCCACCGGGATAGTCGGTCTTGGCACTTCAGCCTTTTGCTTCTGCGGCACCGCCAATTCGGGGGGCAAATCCAGCGTCTCGATCTTCCGTTCCTGGACGTCTCGGATTCTGATCTTGTACTCGGGCACGGCGACGAGCCCGAACAAATGCACGAGCAGGGCCAGCAGAACCCCCTTCTTCAGGAGTTCGGGGGCCTGCTCCTTCAGGAGGTATGTCTTGATCTCAGCCATGCGTCTCCCTCCTGAGAGCTACGGTTTTTCCTTCATCGTGGCGAACTGGACCCTGTACGCACCGGCGAGGCGGCAGTTCTCCAGAATCTCATTCACGACGCTATATGGCGCATCGGAATCAGCCCGCAGGCCGACCACCATGGTCGGATTTGACTGAAGCTCCTTGTTGAGGAACTGCGCCATCTGGTACGGGCTCACCGGGAGATCATCGACCGATATGACGCCCGGGCGGTTTACCCAGACGTGCCGGATATCCTGTCGCCGCTGAATCTTCTTCGTCATCTCGGCCTGAGGCAGTACGATCTTCAGACCCTCCTCGGTCTTGAAGGCCGTGCTCACCATGAAGAAAATCAGCAGCAAGAACGCCATATCAGCCAGCGAGCAGGATGGGATCGTGGTGTCGACCTTCGTCCGACGTTTGAAGCTTCCCATGCCCCCTCCTATCCCTCTGTCGGCTTGAGCTGGCCGAGGGATATTCGCTTTGCATCGGCCGCCCGCAGCTCATCGAGCACATTTATCATCGCCGCGTAGGGCGCGTCCGGCGCGGGCTTCAGACTGATGATCAGGTTCTCGTTCCTCTGCAGACTCGCCTCCACGAAGCCGCGAATCTCGGGGACTCCCATCTGCCGCTCCTCGTCCTGATGCTTCATCACCACATGATCCCGCCCATACACGATGAAGTACATCATGTTCTTCCGGGGTATCTTCTGCGACGCGGCCTGGGCATCGCCCGGTTCGGGCAGGATTAGCCCCAGGCCCTTCTCCTCCATGAAATTGGTGGTCACCAGGAAGAACACCAGCAGGAGAAAGGCGATGTCTGCCATGGACGAAGTGGGTATCTCGTTGGCGACCTTCGTCTTGCGCTTCATGGTCCCCTCCGGCTAGATGAGCACCCCTGCGTCGGTGGTCTGAGCAGTGGTCCCCTTCTCAATTGCATCGAGCAGGTGCGCCGAGCTTTCTTCCATGTCGAGAATCAGAGCATCGATCCGGGTGACGAAGTAGTTGTAGAAGATAGTCATGGGGATGGCGATGACCAGCCCGGCGACGGTGGTGATCAACGCGACCTTGATACCTCCGGCCACCAGCGTGGCCTCAACTTCGCCGGCCTTCTCGATGGCGCCGAACGCCTCGACCATACCAATAACGGTGCCGAGGAACCCCAGGAGCGGGGCCACAGTGGAGACAGTGGCGAGCCAGATAAGCCCGCGCTCCAGGAATGCCATTTCAAGCGTGCCTGCGTTCTCGATCGCCTTCGCCACGGTCTCCGGCCCGCGCTGGACGCGCCGCAGACCGGCAAGCATGATCACGGCAACGGGGCCGCTTGAGTTCTGACATACCTCGATCGCTTGCGGGATATTGCCTTCATTGATGGCCTGTCGGAGCGCCTTGATCACCTTCTTGGAGGAGCCACCGGCGCGCGTAAGCACGGCGAGTCTCCAGAAAATGACGCCCATGCCGAAGATCGCGCACGCAAGCAGCGGCCACATAAGGTCTCCGCCATCTTGAAAGAACTTGACCACGCCACTCCCTCCTTCTCTACTGTCCCACTTCGGGACACACGAGACAGCCCGCCCGATCCGCTCTGATCTTTCCGCGGGCCATCCATGGCCAACGACAACAAGCCAGTTATGCATGCCACCGGGTACCATGTCAACCCTTTTCCTGCCCATCCCGCCACCACCATGGCCGGACCACTTGACCTCTGCGCGCGGCGTGCTACACTTGACCGCGCAGCCTGCTGATAGGGGCCGGTCGCCAGCGGCGATGAGGAGGGCGACCGGTGATCAGGCATCAGGAGAAGGAGTCGCCCGTGGAGATCCACATCTTCGGAGCACGGGGCAGCTTGCCGCTGGGCAGCAGACCCTCTGTCTATGGTGGCAATACGCCGTGCGTCGCATGCATTGCCCGGTCAGGCGCCGTGTTGGTTCTCGACGCAGGGACGGGCATCTTCAAACTGGGCCGGGAGCTGGCCGACGCCGGCCCTCGCGATGATCTGTTCCTGCTCCTGTCCCATGTTCACTGGGATCATATCCAGGGATTCCCTTTCTTCGCCCCCGCCTACGACCCGAGAGGCCGTCTTCACATCATGGGTGGTCCGACAGCCGGCGGCACCTGGGAACAGGCCCTCTGCGGGCAGATGCAGCACCCATACTTCCCCGTACCCCTCTCCGCATTGCACGCGACCCTGGAGTTCTACGCCTGGCCGACACCGACGCGTTGGCCGATCGGGCCCTTTCTGGTGTCCCGCGCTCCCACCAATCATCCCGGGGGCGGATTCGCCTACCGGGTTGATTGTGAAGGGATCTCCGTGGTGTATGCGACAGACACGGAGCACTTCGCCTCCTGCACCGACGCGAATCTCGCGACCCTCGCTGCAGGTGCAGATCTCTTGTTCTACGACTCCACCTACTTCCCGGAGGAGTATGATTCCCACGTCGGTCACGGCCACTCCACGTGGCGTCAGGGCGTCGACCTGGCGAGGATCGCGGGAGTACGCCGGCTGGTGCTATTCCACCATGAACCCTCCCATGAAGATGAATCCCTAGCGGATATGGGCAATCAGGCCGCCCGGGAGTTCCCCAACGTGTGGGTGGCACGCGAACAGATCGTTGACCTCGCGTGAGAGGCCGGCTTCTCTGCCTGTTCCTCTTGGCGTTCGCGCTTCGAGCCCCGCACATCTTTGGTCCGCTGCGGTGGGAGGAGCGCGATCTCGTGCCCGGCCTCCGGGACATCTCGCTCTCCCCATCCGCATGCTACGTGCCGCCGAAGGTCGGGGACCACACCCCACTATCGGTCCTTGCGGCCTGGCCCCTGTACCGGGTCGCCCCCCACTCGGCCTGGGTTCTGCGAATCCCATCTCTGCTGGCGGGATCCCTCATTCCCGTGTTGCTGGCGTGGGCCGTCGGCCGGCGCGTGACGCCTCTGGCGGGGCTGATGGCAGGGCTGATGGCGGTCTCCAACAACTTCCTCGTGACATGGTCCGCCTACTTCATGCAGGAGATGCTTTTCCTCTTGTTCGCGCTGCTTGGTCTCATCGCCTTGATCCAGGCCGAGCAAAGGCAGTCGCCCGCCCTGATGCTTGTGGCAGCCGTGCTGTGTGCCCTGTCATTCTGGACCCACGAGTTCGCGCTTCTCTTGGTGCCCCTGGCGGGGGTATGGCTGGTGACCTCGGCGCGTTCACGGCAGTGGCTGCGCACGCCTGGGCCCTGGGGAGGAGTGCTCCTTTGGGGAGCGCTGATTCTGCCCTATTTCGTATGGAACTACGCCCAGCGGGACCGCTTTGCCGCCTTTGGCGGCATGAGTATCGCCCAGCAGCATGTGGCGGCCACCATCCTCGCGCGGCGGGCCCTCAACGCACGGTTTGTCACGTTTTTCGTCGGCGGCGGGCTCACCGACCTCCTGCGAGGTTGGCCGCGCTTAGAGTTGAATCACGTGGAACCCCTGGCGGGGGCGGCTCTGCTGCTCTCCGCGGGCGCCTGCCTCGTCTTGAAGCGGCGGGATCCCGTGGTTCGTCTCTGTCTTGTGGTCTTCTGGGGAGTGCTTCTGCTGTTCTCGTTCATCGACCTGGAGTTCAGGATCTACCGGTTCTCCCTCTGCATTCTCCCAGGCTGCGCACTGGGAGGTATCGTACTGGCCAGAGCGTGGCAGGCGAAACGCCTCCCACGGCTGGGTGTCGCGGTCCTGCTCTGCTACTTCCTTGTGACCGCAACGGGCCTCATGCCGTATGCCGCGGGCGCCGCCCATCAAGGCTTTCGCTGGTGGGGCAAGGGCGTGCTGTTCTCCGAACGCCCTCTCATCGATCTCGCGGCCGGCGCGCAGCGGAACCGTCCTGCCTCCCTGGTGATCATGCCCGCACCCTTCTGGGATCACGCGCCGCTCCAGGCGGAGTATGAAACTGGCGTCCGCTGTCTGGGTGGGAGCCGCGAGACCATCTACAGCAGCACGTTCTGGATGCGACCCTATGCTGCTTCGGAGGCGCGAGCCCTGCGCATAATCGTGTCATGCCAGGAAGACGTGTCGTCGTGGTGGGATTTCGTCACACGGGAAGGCTACCAGGCCACCCTGACCCGGGATGATGCCCGGTTCCGCGGCATGCAGCAGGATACTGTGGTTTCGTGCCCTCTCTTCGTCATCGACGCGGTTTCCGATGCTCCCCTTCCGGTTCAGGCATTCCTGGATCGGATCTACCTCCGGTAGTTGGCGCACCTCCCCGGCGAGGATCAGTGAGGACGAAGGCAGTCAATGCCTCTGTGAGGGGCTGAATCCTTGCTCATCTCACCTCGAGATGTCGGGGGAGGGCAAAACCCGTCGCGGGCCGCTCTCCTCCCGTCAGTCCCAGAATACCCAGGTAAACCCGGTCCTGAATCGAAGGCCCTCGACGGGATAGCCCCGTTCGTCTTCGTGTCTGCCGCCGGTGAGGTTCTCGGCCTGTGCCCGGAAAGCGAAGTCGCCGATCTCCACCACGGCCTGGCCGTCGAGCTGCCAGTAGGCATCGAGGGGCAGGGCTCCCCCGGAACCGGCGTAACGCTGGCCCACGTACCTCAGGAGAAAGTCGAGCCGCGGCACGGCGGCTCGCCCAAGGGCGTGGCGGATCCCAATGCGACCGAAACCACTGGCCTCGGGCCACCGCGGCAACGGATCATCCTCCTCACGCCACGGGAGCGCCTGTACCCGGGCTTCCAGTTCAAGACCCTCGCCGAACGCCGCGCGCCAGGAGGTCATCACACCCGCCGCGCGGGCGGACGAAGGCCCCCATCTCCGCATGCATCCCGGTGGAAGACTCTCTGCCTCGCACCATCCCCAGACACCGCTCCCCCACCCCGAGACTCCGCCCATGGCGAGTTCTCCCAGGAGGGATTCCCGTCGCAGGGTCAACCACGCCGTTCCCAGGCTGCCGTGGTCTGGAGGCGACTCCTCCACTCCGGCCAGGCGGTCGAGCCAGAGGTCCTCGAGACGACGCTCGTCCGCGCCGCCGGCGACGCCGGCCTCCAGCCGGATTCCGGAGAGATCTCGGGTGGCGACACACCCCCATGACACGGCGGAACCATGATCCGTGGACATTGCCGTGACGGTCGCGCTCACACCGGGAATACCAATCCCCAATCCAAGGGCAACCCGCGCGGCGTCATCGTCCGTGCGCTCACTCCATGCCGAGTCTTCCCGGGTCCAAGCGAGCGCCAGACTCCTGTCTGCTTGCTCCAGCGACACTCCCGCCCACAGACTCTCCTCATCCGCGGCCATGAGCGGGATCGAGGCCAGCAACGCCCTGCGGCGGGACGACAACTCGCCGCGAACGGTGTCGAGAACGGGCGCCGGCTCCAGGCGAGGGACACTTCGGAGACGGTCGACATCAAGTCCTTCCTCCAAAACGGCGACACGCAGGGTGCGATCGCGGAAAGGGCGCTCGAACTGCAGGGCGATCAGGTCACGTGTGAGGGCTTCACGATCGTCAGACCACATGGCATCAAACGCCCCGTAATCCCGTGCGATAGCCCAGAACGACGGATGCAGCGGGTCATCGGAGGCAGTCGAAGCCCAAAGACGAGGATCGGGCCCGGGATCGCCCCGGTCCACCCTGCCACGGTGCGCGGTGACCCTGCACGCTCCCAGCACCGGCGGCCTCAGGTCGAGCCTGACGTCGTACTGCGTGCGGCAGTAGTCGGCATTGGTGCGGGCGCCGTCGCCCTTGCTGAGGGCGACCGAGATCAAGGAGAACACCGAGGAAGTGACACCGGTGCTGAGCCCCACCGCATAGGATCGGTCATTATGATCGCCACGCAGCATTTGGACGCTCGTCACCGGTGAGGTGATGATATCCTCCCATGGCGCGATGCGCACGGTGCCGAGGCCGCCCCCGAACCAAGGCGGGCTCCGCCCGGTCGAGAGCTCCGAGCACGCCGCCCCGGCCGCCGGGCTGACGTCACCCCCCAGTTCCAAGGGCCACTCCAGCGGCAACCCGTGCCACACGATGCCCGGTACGGCAGGCGCGAACTCGCAACTGGCACGGCAGCCGAGACCCCGTTCGCGCGACTCCAGCACCAGGGGTGTTCTGAGGAGCGCGTCCTCGAGGCCGGGAGGCCACCATGAAAGGCTTTCGGCAGTCGCAGGGACAATGGCAAAGACCAGGTCGCCGATGATCGGTCCTGATGTGGAGACCGACGAATCCGCCCCGGCGCGGGTGGAATCGCCGAGCGCGGGCGGTTCAGGCGTGAGGTTCACCAGCATCGCCAGCACCCCACACGTCAGGGTGAGCGCAGTGATCACCTAGACCCGCGCGGGGAGGATGTCAGCTCTCTCATCCGGTGAACGACGCCGCAATCCACCGTGTACCTGCCGAGGGTTTGCGCACCCTCCTTGTCATTGCCGTGGAAGTCGGAGCCTCCCGTCGCCACAAGGCCGAAACGCTCAGCCAGGCTCCGGTACCGCTCCACATCCTCTCGGTTGTGATCGGGATGTATCACCTCCAGGGCCTGAAGACCAAGACTCACAAGCGACTCCAACCACTCATCGTGTCGCTCGATCGCAGGGTGGGCCCACCCTGCGATGCCTCCCGCCCTCTGGATAATCTCGATGGCCTCGGCAGGACTCACCCGTTCACGGGGCATGTAGCCGGGACATCCGTCCCCGATGAGGGTCTCGAACGCCTCGGCTTCCGTCCCCACGTAACCATATTCGACCAGTGCTTTGGCGATGTGCGGTCGTCCGACCGCGCCCGGGCCGCCCAGAGCGATGACGTAGTCGTAGTCGATTCGGATTCCCAGACTCTCCAGCCGTTCGAGGATACTGGCGACCCGGTCCACCCTGACTGCCTGGAAGCGGTTCAGCCAGCCGTTGAGTTCGGCGTTGGCAGGATCGATCCAGTATCCGAGGACGTGGATTTCCTGTCCTTCGATGCCGGCGCTCACCTCCACCCCCGGCACCACTTCGATGCCCACTTCCCGGCCGCGTGCGAGCGCTTCCGGCAGGCCTCCGACGGCGTCGTGGTCAGTGATGGCAACGGCGCCGAGCCCGATGCCCGCCGCCTTCTCCACCAACGCCGCCGGACTCAGAAGGCCATCGGAATAGGTCGTGTGAACGTGAAGGTCGGCCCTTCCGCAGGAATCACGCATCCGATCTCCCACCGTGGTTGGTCATGTGGGTCATGGGGCGGCGACGACGCCGCCGGCGATCACGATTGACGCCAGTTGAACACCAAAATGGTACGCGATGTCCCGGTAGTCATCGCACTCCCAGATGACCAGATCGCCCCGCTTGCCCGGTTCCAAGCTGCCGACCTCGTCACCCAGCCTGAGCGCGTGGGCGGCGTTGATCGTCACACCCACCAGCGCCTGCTCGAGGCTCAGTCCGCCGTACAGGCATGCCAGGGTCACCATCAACGGCAGGTTCTCGCAGTAGCAGTTCCCGGGATTCAGATCAGACGCCACCGCCACCGGGAGCCCGATCTCCGCCATCAATCTCCCGGGTGCGTAGCGCGTCTTGGCCAGACCGAGGCAGGTGCCGGGGAGCATGACGGCAATGGCCCCCGAATCCCTCAACGCTTCCAGGTCGCCCCGGGTAGCGCACAGGAGATGGTCGGCGCTGCACACTCCCAGTTCCGCCCCGAGCCGGGTGCCCCCCGAGCTGGCGAGCTCGTCCGCATGGATCTTCAGGTCCATGCCGTGGGCTCGGGCGGTCTCGAGAATGCGGCGGCTCTCTTCCACCGAGAACGCTCCATGCTCGCAGAATACGTCGCAGAACCTGGCCAGCTCCTCGCGGGCGACCTGGGGTATCATCTCCTCCGTGACCTGCCTCACGAATCCCTCCCTGTCGTAACGCCACTCGGGAGGGATCGCATGGGCACCCAGGAAAGTCGGAACAACGCGTATGGGGACCCGGGAGCGCAGCTGCTGGATCAGCCGGAGACTTCGCACCTCCTGCTCTGTGGACAGCCCGTACCCACTCTTGATTTCGCAGGTCGTGGTGCCGAAACGCAGCATGCGCCACAACCGTCCCGCGGTCTGCTCAAGGATATCCGCGTCCGGCGCCTCGCGGAGCATCCGTGCCGAGGCGCTGATGCCTCCTCCCTGCGCCATGATCTCCTCGTACGTGGATCCGCATACCCGCATGGCGAACTCGCCGGCCCGCGAACCGGCGAAGAGCGCATGGGTGTGACAGTCTACCAGACCGGGAGTCACGAGACGGCGGGCCGCATCGACCTCCGGGCTGTCAGGGAGGCCGGCCGGCACATCGGTGTCCCGGCCGACCCAGACGATCCTGCCCCGCTCCATGACCACCGCGCCGTCTGTGACGATTCCCAGGTCATGCGCAGCGGCGCCTGCCCGGGGACGCCAATCACCGGCGCACGTGACGAGAACCCCGGCATGACGCACGACAACGTTCATCGCAGATCACCCGAGGGAGCGGTCGGGCAACACCCGGTCAACGGAACAGGTCGGGGCATGATCCTCACCACCTCACGGCACCATCGGCAGGGTGATGCCTTTCTCATGGGCAAAGGCCACTGCCTCGGGATACCCCGCGTCGGCGTGCCTCATCACTCCGGTTCCGGGGTCGTTGGTGAGCACACGGGTGATGCGGCGGCCCGCTTCCGGCGTTCCATCCGCCACGATCACCTGGCCGGCGTGGACAGAAAGACCCATGCCGACGCCGCCACCGTGATGGAAGGATACCCACGACGCGCCAGAGGCGGTGTTGAGCAGCGCGTTGAGTATCGGCCAATCGGCGATGGCGTCGCTGCCGTCACGCATGCGCTCGGTTTCGCGATTCGGGCTGGCCACCGATCCGCAATCAAGATGGTCGCGGCCGATCACCACCGGCGCCGCGAGCCTGCCGGCGGCCACCGCGTCGTTGAGCGCCTCGCCGAATCGGTGACGCTCGCCATATCCGAGCCAGCAGATACGGGCGGGCAGGCCCTGGAAATGCACCTTTTCCTGGGCGAGCTCGATCCACCGCCGCAACGAGGCATTCTCGGGGAATAGATCCAGCACCATTTGATCGGTGGTCCAGATGTCCTTGGGGTCTCCGGAGAGCGCGGCCCAGCGAAATGGTCCTTTGCCCTCGCAGAACAACGGACGGATGTAGGCGGGAACGAACCCAGGGTAGTCGAAGGCGCGCTTCAATCCGGCCTCATACGCCGCGCCGCGAAGGTTGTTGCCGTAGTCGAACGCGATCGCCCCTGCCTCCTGCATGGCCAGAATCGCCTGCACGTGCTCCACCATGGCCCGGTATGCCTCTTTGATGTACGAGGCGGGATCCGTGACGCGCAGCTCCAGCGCCTGGGCCAGTGTCATGCCGTTGGGCACGTAGCCATTGAGGGGGTCGTGGGCCGATGTCTGGTCGGTGACCACGTCGGGGATTTCACCACGGCGCACCAGTTCGGGGAGGACATCGGCGGTGTTCCCCACCAGACCCACGCTCAGGGCCTGCTTTTTCGACTTGGCCTCGCCGATCCACGTCAACGCCTCGTCCAGGTCGGCGGTCATCCGGTCGCAATAGCCGGTATCGAGGCGTTTCTTGATGCGAGCGGGATCAACGTCGATGCCGAGGAACACCGCACCGTTCATGGTGGCGGCCAGAGGTTGTGCGCCTCCCATGCCACCGAGGCCTCCGGTGAGGATGAGACGCCCCGCCAGATCTCCCCCGAAGTGCTTTCTCGCGGCTGCGGCAAACGTCTCGTAGGTGCCCTGGAGGATTCCCTGGGTGCCGATGTAGATCCAGCTCCCCGCGGTCATCTGGCCGTACATGATGAGACCCAAGCGCTCAAGTTCCCAGAACTTCTCCCACGTTGCCCAGTTCGGCACGAGGTTCGAATTGGCGATCAGCACCCGCGGCGAGTCGGTGGTGGTGCGGAACACCCCGACGGGCTTCCCCGACTGCACGAGGAGAGTCTCATCGTTCTCCAGCTCGGTCAGTGACCGCACGATGGCGTGGTACGCATCCCAGTTCCTGGCGGCCTTGCCCCGGCCTCCGTACACGACGAGATCATCGGGTTTCTCGGCCACCTCGGGGTCGAGGTTGTTCATGAGCATGCGCATGGCTGCTTCCTGAATCCAGCCTTTGCACGTGATACGGGTGCCACGGGGTGCGCGGATGGGGCCGGTCATGGCGACCTCCTCTCTCGGGGCGTTTTGTCCTGGGGTGTTCTACAGATCTATATTGCGTCGGTGTCGGCAGTCAAGTGCCGCCCTCGGCACAGCCGTGCAGAGGAAGTTGATGGCACATGGTCGCGATCTATCTTGCAGTCGTGCAGTCCAGGGAGTCAGAGGAGGTTTCAGCGATGTGTGTCTTCATGCCGTCGGCCATGGTCCTGCGGCGCCTGCGGCGACCGTGGTGAGGCGCAGGCACTGACCGTGCTCGATCTCGTCCCGCGGTTCATTCTCGACCAGCACCGGCAGCGCCGCGGCTCGGGTACGTTTCGCGCGACGTCCCTCTTTGTCGACTTGGTGGGCTTCACGCCTATGACCGAGTCTCTGATGGTGCACGGCACGGCAGGAGCCGAGCAGGTTTCGTCCATCGTCAATTCGGTGTTCGAGCCGGCGGTGCGCTCGACCTACGCCTGCGGCGGCTGGGTGGCGAAGTATGCGGGTGATGCCTTCGTCGCCCTGTTCCCCGACAACGCGAAGGAGCCGCGGCCAGAGGAGGCAGCCGGAGAGATCGCCGGGCGCCTGTCCGAGAGCAATACTCTCGAGACGCCCTATGGCGCCTTCACCATCGCGGCGAGGGTCGGCGTGGCCTGCGGCCGCGTCACCTGGGGCATCATTCCCGGCCGGCGCCGAAGCCTGTTCTTCTTCGCCGGCAGCGCCATCCAGCGTTCCATCCAGGCCCAGACCAGGTCCACCCCAGGCCACTACGTCGTTGACCGGCGCTACGGGGGCCCTGGCGTGCACCCTGCGCCTCCACGCATCCTTCCCCGGGCCGGGCGTGCCCACGGTGCCGGTGACAGGGTCCCTCATGGCGAGACGGGCGCGAAACTCCAGGCCCTCGTGCCGTTCGTGCCGCGATCGATACGCGACCTCGGCACAGCGGGGGAGTTCCGCGACGTTGCATGCGTATTCATGGGGTTTCATGGCCTGTCGGGATCGGTGGACCGATACATGGCCGGAAGAGCGGCCGAAGTACTCAGTGTAGTGGCGGCCAAGGTGCACCGGTTCGGGGGGTATCTTTCGGAGCTGGAATTTGGCGATAAGGGCGCGTTGGTCGTCGCCTATTTCGGAGCGCCTCAGGGCCTTGAGCGACCCATGCTGCATGCCCTTGGCTGTGCCGCTGAGACACGGGACGCGCTACGCGGGATGACCCCCGTGCGGGCCGGCGTCACATTCGGGAGGGTCTATGCGGGGCTGGTCGGGAGCGCCCTCCGGGCCGAGTACAAGGCGGTGGGCCGAACGGTCAACCTCGCCGCGCGTCTCATGGCGTCGGCTCCGTGGGGCGTCGTGCTCCTCGATCGCGGTTCGTCCGCCAGTCTCGACGAATCGCTTCCCCTAGAGGATCGGGGGTCGGTTCGACTGAAGGGGGTCGAGCAGCCTGTCCCGGTGCTGGCGGTGACCGGAACGCGCCGGACGCGCCGGACGAAGGGGCCTGAGTCCCCGCTGGTGGGCCGCGAGCGCGAGGTGGCACGGTTGCGCGACATCCTTGCGCCCCTCGAGCGGGGATCCGGCCTGGGGATCGTCTACATAGACGGGCGGCCGGGAGTCGGCAAGAGTCGGCTGGTGAACGCGGTGAAAACGACGCTGTGTGCACGGTTGGCATGGTTTTCCATGCCGTGTGACGGGGTCCTGCGGGAGAGCCTCAATCCTCTGCGGCGGTGGGCCAGAGCCTACTTCGGTGGGGCCGACGATCGGAGCCGCGATGACAACGAACAGGCATTCGAGGTTCACTTCAGCGCTCTGCTCGCGGAAACCAGCGGCGCCGCACACCGCGAATTGGCGCGCACGAAATCGGTGCTGGGTGCGCTGGCAGGGCTTCACTGGCAGGGCTCCCTCTACGAACAGTTGGACGCCAAGGGACGATTCGCCAACACGGCCAGCGCCGTCAAATGCCTGCTGAGATGTGAGGCCGCGCGGCGGCCTGTGGTGGTCGAACTGGAGGACTGCCACTGGATCGATCTCGACAGCGCCGAGATCCTCCGACAGGTTCTTCGTGGTCTCCGGCGTGACCCGGTGGCAGTTCTGGCGCCATGCCGCCCCGGCGATGACGGTTCGCCGTTCCGCCTCGAGTTGGGTGACGTCGCAACGGCTTCGCTCCAACTCCAGATGCTGGATGTCCACTCCTCTGCCCTGATTGCCGAAGCCCGTCTTGGCGCCCCACCCTCGCGAGACTTGGCGGGGTTCCTGTGGTCCAAGAGCGAGGGGAACCCGTTCCACCTGGAGCAACTCCTCGAACTCCTCACCGCGAAGGACGCGCTTCGCCAGGTACGAGGCAGGTTCCGTCTCGTGGCCGAGCCCCGGGAGCTTCCCAGTACGGTCTCCTCGCTGGTGGTGGCACGACTCGACCGGCTGCCCGCACGACTCCGGCGCGCGGCGAAAGTCGCCGCTGTGCTCGGCCGCGAGTTCAACGTGGAAGTGCTGGCCTCCGTGTTGGCCCAGCGAGCGGGATCGCTGGTGGACCTGGGAGTCCGGCACGGCCTTTGGACGAAAGGATCGTCCGGCCGTTGCGCCTTCCTCCATGCCCCCGTGCGGGATGCCTTGTATGAGATCCAGCTTGAGGCGCAACGAAGAGACCTCCACCGACGGGCCGGCGCCGCCCTCGAGACGATCCACGAGGGTATGCTCGAAAGCCAGTATGGCGCACTGGCTCATCATTTCGATGTGGGCGGCGATGCACCCCGCGCACGGCTCTACCTTGAGCGGGCGGCAATGTCCGCAGAGCAGTCGTACGCCAGTATCGACGCTCTTCGGTTCCTCGAGCGACTGAGGGTCTACGTGTCCGAGCAAAGGACACAGGTGGAGATCTCCGTTCGCCGTGGTCGGTTGATGGACCGTGTCGGACGCTTCGACGAAGCCGCCTCTCTCCTGGAAGCCACGGTGAGGTCGGCCCGGGATCTGGGCGATGAGCCGCTCCTCGGAAGGGCCCTGAATGCATTGGGCAATGTAAGAATACGACTGGGCGAGCTGGATGCCGCGGAGGCGTTGTTCGAAGAGGATTTGGCGATTTCGCGCCGCGGGGAGGAAAACGTCGGTATCAGTACTACGTTGGGCAACATCGGCAGGGTCTGCCGAACGAGAGGCGACTTCCCTCGCGCCATACGGTGTTACCGTGAGGCGCTCCGTTACGCCGCCAGGGCCAGGAGCGCGTCAGAGACGGCATACGCCGTGGGCAATCTGGGAACGGTGTTGTACTGCCTCGGTGATCTGAGGCGGGCGGAGCGGTGCTTCGCACGCGCTGGTGTTCTGTGCAGGGAAATCGGGGATGCCAACGGCATCTCCCAGGCGGAAGGGAGCCTCGGCCTGGTGCATTTCCAGCGCGGTGAGTTCGAACCCGCCGCCCAACATTTCGGGAGGCAGCGCGAAATCGCGGAACGCATGGGTGACATGGTCTCCGTCGCGTTTGCCATCGGCAGCATGGGATTGGTGCACGAACACCACGGGAGTCTGAAGGACGCCCTCGAGTGCTACCGGCAGAAACTCGAACTCGCGGAAGAGTTGGGCCATCAAAGCCGCGCAGGCATCGCCATGGCGGAGCTCGCCCGGGTGCACGTACGCCTGGCACAGTACGGTCAGGCACTAGAGCTTCTCGACAAGGCCATCGCCATTGTTCGGGCGCTTGGCGTGCGAGACTACCTGGCCCATTTCATGATTGACAAGGCAGTCGCCGTGGTAAGTCAGGGCGAGAAGCAGAGTTCCGAACGCCTCGGAGAGGTCGAGGGCCTCTGTGCCGAAGCGGTTGACATTGCGCAGGGCATCGGGTTGAAAAAGATCCCGCTGGTGGCGGCTGTGACAAGATCGCGACTCCGGGCCCTTCAGGGTGACCGCAGCGGGGCTGTCGCGGGCCTTCTCGACCTGGCAGGCTCGTTCCCGGAGACGGAGGACCAGGCGAGAATCTATAGTGCGTTGGCTCGCGTCTCGAAGCGCCCCGACCACGTACGGGTGGCGATCGGCCTGTACGAGTCACTCTCCCGCGAAGACCCCGACACGGTCTACCGCGAAGAGAGAGAGGAACTGGCCGCGCTCATCACATCGGATACGCCCGGCCAAAGCCCCTGGTGATCGGCGGACGTGCCGGGGAGTCGCGAGCTCTGCCGCGAAGGGAGACGCTGCTCCGTCGCGACCGCATTGGGCGCCGCGACCGACAGCCGCGATGAGGCGGTCCCGCCATCTGAGTCAGTGAGACGCCCCGCAGGAAACGTCCTCGGTTCTTTGGCCATGACAAGGTCAGGTGACGTCAGCACATTGAGCGTACACGCCACCGCCGAAACTTGCCCAGGAAGAGGTAACCGTGCCGCGACCATTTCGACCGCCGCTCCGACATCATCCCAAGACGCAGACCCCTGCACAGCCGATGGGCCGGTATGACGCATCCGGCGACCCGCCCCTGATGATTCCGGCGGTGACCCTGGAGGAGCCGCTGCAGTTCGACGCAGACTTCGCCCGTCGGCTGATACGGCGGGACGTGAGCTTCAGAGAAGCCTTCACCGTCCGTGACCGCACAGGTGTCTGTTTCCGAGCAAGCGTGAAGGAGCTCACGACCGACGGCGGCATCGCCGTGCCCTACGAGCGACTCGATCGTTCTCCCGAGTCAACAGTCGAGATCACGCTGGCCTGCGCCGTTCTGGCACGGCAGCGGATGATCTTCATCATGCAGAAGGCCACCGAACTGGGCGTGGCGCGCATCGTCCCGCTCCTCACCGACCATTCCGTCCCCGCGGGGGGTCTGGAACACGAAAAGGCCCACGCGTGGCCGGGGCAGATCATTCGGGCGGCCAAGCAGTGCCGCCGGAGCTCGCTTCCGGAGGTGCTCCTACCCGCCAGACTGAAGGCGTTCCTGGCCTCCCCTCTGGTCGATGCGGCGGATCTTTGTGTGTATCTGGATGACCGTGCCGAACCGGCATCCCCGCCGACGGTCTTGCCCCACAGGATCGTGCTGGTCGCCGGACCCGAGGGCGGCTTCTCGGACACGGAGCGGGAGGCCATCCGCAGTCGGGCGCTACCCTTGGTGTTGGGCGGTCGAGTGCTCCGCGCCGAGACCGCGGTCATCGTGGGATTGACCGCGATTCATCTCCGGTGGGGCGACTTCCGGACAGACCAGCCCTTGATCTGAGAAGCTACCACGCCCTAAACCGGAACGTGGCGCGCCTGGCCCATTTCCAGGCACTATTCTAATATTAGAATAGTGCCCGCCAACGCCGTTCGGCAGCTCGACCGGGCCTGCCTCTCGTCTCCACTGGTGACGGGCGGGGGGCCAGGGGAACCCGTCTCGAAATGCCCCCGACCCTGGCCTTCACGAAACGCGGCCGATTCGAACATGACCGGAAATCCCCGCTTGACGCACGGGGCGATCCGTGTGAGCTTTGCCGCTTGTTGGTAAAAGTGGCGTACCGTGACCGCGACTCGGGTTTGAGGCCCATTTTCGAGGCCAGCGGTACGAAGTATCCCGCGTCGCGAGGGGTGTCTGTGGGATCCGCTACTGAGCCATTGTCTCCTCTGCTCTCTCCTTCTCTTGGCTCACCCGGGTCGCGGGCAGAGCCTCCTCAGCACAATCATATCCAGGGCGCGCCAGTCGTGGACAGGGTAAGAACGCGGAGTACCTGCTGCGCAGGGAATCTACCTCGACTGTGCTCCCGTCTTCGCCACCGCTGTGACATGGCAGGCCCATCTTCGCGCCTGCTGCGACATAGCCGAAGGGGACCCCTCCATCCCCCTTGCCAAAGGGGAGTTGGTGACCGCAGACCATGCACTGTAAACTGTGAACTGTGAACAACGCCCTAGACACCTCGCGCAGCGAGGAAGGAGGAGTAAGTGAGAGTCGGCAGTCGGCAGTCACCAGCCGGCAGTCAGGAGCTGGAAGCACATGATGCGAGGTGAACGCATGAGCACTGAGTGGATCTCACCTGCCTACCCTCAACCGTCAACTTCCACAAGGAGAACCTCGATGAGACAGATGACCTCGTTGGTGGTGTTTCTTGCGCTGCTCGGCAGCCTGGCGGGCGCCGAGATCCCCCAGATGATCAGCTACCAGGGCAAGGTGACGGATGCGTCAGGAACGCCTGTCGCTGACGGATCCTACACCATGCGGTTCCGGATCTATGATGCGGTGAGCGCGGGCACGCTGTTGTGGGACAGCGGAGCGCAGCCGGTGACCGTTGCGGGCGGGATCTTCAGCGTGTTGCTGGGAGAGAGCCCGCAGCCAGCGATCATGCTCGATTTCAACGCGGACTACTGGTTGCAGGTGACCTTCAGCGGAGTGGATCAGGCGCCGAGGCAGCGTCTCGCGTCCACCGGCTATGCCTACATGGCCAGCGGGTTGGTGGCGGGAACAGAGGTGAGCGGGGCCGTGACGACCGGGACGCTCTCGGCCCTGAAGGGAACGAACACCGCCACGGCAGGTCAAAACTACGGCGGCGTGTTCACCGCTTCCTCCTCTTCGGGACGGGGCGTCTACGGTCTGGCGTCGGCCACCACGGGAGAGACATACGGGGGCCTGTTCGAAGCGCTATCGCCCACGGGCAGAGCCGTGGCCGGTGAATCCTACCACACCTCCGGCGACAACTACGGCGGCTACTTCCGGACCTGGTCAACGGCAGGCACGGGCGTGTACGGCGAGGCCACCGCCACGTCGGGCACCACCTGCGGTCTCTATGGCCGGAGCGCCTCGACCTCCGGCCGGGGCGTGTACGGTGGGGCCACTGCCACGGGGGGCCATGCGTTAGGAGTCCTTGGTGAGAGCGCTTCCACGGGGGGCAGCGGTGTGCACGGCAACGCCTACGCCACATCAGGCTACAACTACGGGGTCTATGGGATCAGCTTTTCACCCCTCGGGCGGGGCGTGTGTGGCATCGCCGACTGCTATGGGGTCCTCGGCGTGACCCACTCAACGACCGGCTGTGGCGTGCGCGGCTGGGCCACTGACACATCTGGCACCGCCTACGGGGTCTATGGCCTGAGCGATTCCGGCGCCGGCCACGGTGTGTACGGCTATGCCTCCGCCACATCGGGGACTACCTACGGGGTCTACGGCGTCACTGCCTCCGGATCCGGCTACGGTGTGTACGGCTTGGCGAACGTCACGTCGGGGACCAGCTACGGGATCTGGGGCCAAAGCAACTCCAGCGCCGGCATCGGTGTTCACGGCACCTCCCCCGCAAAAGGCGTGTCCGGCGTCGCCGGAGCCCCGTCTGGCACGACATACGGGGTGTATGGCGAGAGCTCCTCCACCGCCGGCCGCGGTGTGCACGGCGAGGCCACCGCCACGTCGGGCACCACCTACGGGGGTCGCTTCGTGAGCTCCTCCACCGCCGGCCTGGGGGTATATGGCGGGGCCACCGCCTCATCGGGCTATACCCAAGGGGGACACTTCGAAAGTGCTTCCACCGACGGCCACGGTGTGTATGCCTCCGCCGATGCCACTTCGGGCACCACCTACGGGGTCGAGGCCCGGAGCTACTCCACCGCAGGCTTCGGCGTGTTCGGCGTGGCCTATGCCACCTCCGGCACCACCTACGGAGTCTATGGCGCCACCAATTCGCCCAGTGGTTTCGGCGGGGCCTTTTGGGGGAGG
>JALOPK010000249.1 GCA_025453925.1 Candidatus Eiseniibacteriota bacterium
ACCCACGTGGGGCCGGTGGGAGACCTTCCTCTCTCGGCGTTCTATGGGCCACGGCCGGCCGCTTCGCTCTCGGACTGGTGTCACAAGGGTCGCGTGCGAGCGAGAAAGACGCTCGAGACGGGTATGTTGTCCGTGGAAGGCGGCGGGTACCGAGATCACGGGAGACACTGATGGAACACCCAGCCCTTGCCCAGGTATTGCAGTATGTCGCGGGGGGGATGGCTGAGGAAGATGCCTACCACTTCGAGTCCCATCTGGGAAGGTGCCCCGATTGCGCGGCCCGCGTGCGTGCACAGCGCCTCCTCCGCGAGCATCGAGCCTCCATCTTCTCGGCAAGACGCCGCCTGAGCCCGGCGGAGGCGCACCTCCAGGCCCGCCTTCGAGCGTTCCTGGGAGATGCAGATTTGCCCAGCGATCTGAGGAAACGGCTCCTCCGCTGGTCGCGGAGTCTCTTCGCTTCGACGCAGGCGGCGCTCCGCATTGGGCTCGAATCGGCCACTCGCCGGGCGTGGATCCGCGCCGAGGATCTCCCCCGGTTGCCCCATGGTCGCCTGCGGCTGGCGTTTGAGTCGGTTCCCCAGCCCATGCGAATCAGGGGGAAGGATCAGAGTGCCCCCACGGTGGTGGAGTCTCGGGCGCAGTGGCCGACCAGGGTAGTTGCCGATGCGGCAGAGGGCATGGTGCTGGTGCGCCATCCCAGAGGTCAACCGCCTTATCCGCTGATACTGCTTGTCTCGTCATCGGCGGAATGCGTCCGCTTCGCCGAACTGGCCGACATCCCTGGGGAGCCGTACCTCCTCGCCCGCTTCGAAGATGTCCCCGACGGCGAGTATACGCTGCTGCTGCAGGGACAGTGAGACTGTTGGGAACCTCCATTGTGGAGTTCGGAGGGCGTAATGAGGGGCGAGGCTCGGAGCTGCGCCACAGTACCCCCCTTCTCCTGGGAAGCGGTCCGACGAAGCGCGCTCGCGGCTCGCCAGGTAGCGAAGGGGGTGGAGAATCGTTTCAGACACTTGATCACTCCTCGCGCCGCCGCTTGACCCACCACCTGTTTCACGCATCTTCACCCGTGCGTGCCCTCCTGCGTGGCTCGACCCTCACGAGTCAGTGGCTTGCGACCCTGTCCGAGGAGCGGTGTCCGTGTCCAGGTGTGATATCCCGCCGACACGCATGTTCCGCCATGGGGATCTCCGCTTCGCGTTCGATGCCGTCGCCGCATTCAGCTATCTCGCTCACCATTGCCATGTACCCGTCATCAAGGGCATCACGGTCACCAATGAAGGCAACAGGCCACTCGATCCTCGCACGCTGATCGTCGACATTCCTGGCTACGCCCTTCCACTGGCTCTGACCATCGAGCCTCCGCCGCCAGGAGAGACGCTTCGGATCGCCCCTATTGCCCTGACACTCCTCTACGACCGGCTCCAGGGGCTTGAAGCGCGCCGCTACGCTGCCCTGACCGTTACGGTGGATGAACGCGAGATCTTCCGCGACGAGATCTTGGTCTTGGGCTTCTATGAATGGTCCTTTGCACCCGAGGCCCGCAAGACCCTGGCCTGCTACGTGCAGCCGGGGCAGGCCGTCGTACAGCAGATCATCGCGCATGCCGACGGATTGGCGGTGGGGTCAGATGGAGAGCCGGGGCATATGCCACCCGGGGATGCTGGGTGGGATGTCGAGCGTGAAGTGCGTGGGCTCTATGACACGTTGCGTCTGTCGTACAACCTTCGCTACGTGCTTGAGGCGCCCAGCTATGAAATCGAAGGGCAGGCGATTCGCCCGCCTCACAGGGTGATCACCAATCCCAGGGCCCGCGCCGGTGCAGGGACCTGCATCGACCTATCGCTCCTGTTCGCGTCCTGCCTCGAGAGCCTCCGCCTGCAGCCGCTGGTGATCGTGACCCGCGACCGGCAGCAGGCCGGCCGCCACGCCGTGGTCGGATGTTGGACGAGGGTAAGCGAACGTCTCGAACCGGTGATCGAATCACGCTCGCGGCTCAATGACGCCGTGCGCCATCGGCGACTGATCCCACTCGAGGCAACCGGCGTTACTCTTTCCGCCGGCCGCACGCTCTCATTCGAAGAAGCAGTGGAAGCGGCCGGCCAACGGCTGATTGACGGAGAGCTCGTGTTCGCCTTGGATGTGGCGGCCGCGCGTGCCACGGTGGCGCCGCTGGAGTTTCCCCTGAGCCCGGGAGCGCTGTCAATCCTTGGCGCCGGGCACACGATCGCTCGATGCGAGGGCAGCGCCACGATGGAGACCAAACACCTGCTTCGGGCAGTCATTGGCCACGGGGGGCACCGCGTCGCCGCATTCTTCGCGGGGGAAGGCCTCCGCGGAGCTGATACCCCCGATGGCAGGGCCATGCCGTGCGGTGACTCCGCCCCGCTCCGCGCCACGCTTAACTACCGCCGTTGCATCGATGACGCCCGCGCCATCGCCGCCGACTGCGGTGCGGGATTCGTCGAGGAGGAACACCTGGTGTATGCGGTGCTTCTCTCACCCAGCCGAAGCGTCGCTCGAGAGCTCGCGGGTTTCGGCCTGGATCGGGAGCGACTGCTTCACGCGTACCGAGCGCACTTCCTATGGACCAAGGACCTGGTGAGCACCGAGCAGGGTGGTGCGCAGGAGGGTCCCTCGCAGTCGCACCCACGGCGCGTCACCCAGGAAGGGGGCCATCGTGGTCGTGCCACCTGATACCGACAGGATTCCGCGAGTGCCCCTGGTTGGGTTCCTGGTGATCGTCGTTCTCTACCTGGCCGCATCGCTCTATATGGCGGTGTTCGTGTTTCCCCGCGAGCCCGTCCTTGACTATGGCATCGGCACGACAACGCGCTCGATCCTCTGGGCAGGCCCCATTGGCGGCCTGAGAGACCTCACGGGGCTAGGCGCCTTTTTCGGTGTTCTCGGGTACATCCTGGGTTCCGGGATCCTCCTGTGGATGATCAAGGGAGCGCTTTTCGCCGAACGCGGGTGGGCCAAGCTCGGGTTCGCTGTCGGCGCGCTCGCATTCTGGTTCCTCTCGGGTGCCGCCCTCTTCGGCCCGGGATACATGGTGTTCTGAGCACTCTCGACCCCATTCCAAGAAGGACGTCCCGTGGCGCAAGGACGAACGCTGCTGAACGGTCGATTTGCCCTCGGTAATGCCATAGGGCGTGGCGCGTCCGGGAGTGTATTCCGGGGCCTCGATACTGTCACGGGTGAGTCAGTGGCCATCAAACTGCTTACTGCGCCCGGCGCCGGGATGGACCGTCTCAAGTCCGAAGCGAAACTGCTTCAGAAGCTTTGCCATCCGTGCATCGTCACAGTGCGTGGCGCGGGGACTGAGAAGGAAACACCGTTCCTGGTGACAGACCTCGTTGAGGGCGGTTCACTGCGAGACCTCCTGATACGGGAACACCGCCTTCCGATCACACGGGCCCTGGAGATCGCCATTGACCTGGCGGATGCGTTGCACCATGCCCACGAGCATGGCATCATCCACCGGGATGTGAAACCTGCCAACGTGCTCATCGCGTCGGATGGAACGCCCCGGCTCACCGACTTCGGAGTGGCTGCTGTCCATGATCCCGCGGCCGTGGGCCTCACCCGGGAGTTGATCGGGACACTTGCCTACCTGAGCCCCGAGGGGTTTCGCGGCGAACCTCGAGGCCCCGAGTCTGACCTGTGGTCGCTGGGGCTGGTGCTCTTCGAAATGTTGGCGGGATCGCTTCCCTTCGGGGACCCGGCCACCGAGGCGGAGTTGCCCGGGCTGGCGGATCGCCCGGCACCCCTGGTCAGCGAGTTCAGACCAGAAGCACCCGACGGCCTCGTGACGCTACTCTCTGCCATGCTCGAACGAGATAGATCCACGCGAGCCGGCGATGCGGGTGAGGTCGCCCGACAGATCGAGGGTATCCTGAAGGATCTGTGCGGGACCGGTCAGACCGGATCGAGACGCGCCACCGCAACGGGCGCACCCGGCGGATCGCACACTCCGTTTGTGGGGCGGGAACATGAGCACGAGGTGGTGCTGTCTCTCCTGAAAGGCCGGACTCACCGCCTCATTTGTCTGGTGGGTCCGGGTGGTATCGGCAAGACCAGGCTGGCCCGCGAAACCGTGGCGCTGGCCGCGGAGGCGTTCTCCGACGGGGTGTTTCTCGTCCCGTTGGCATCAATCCCATCGGCAGCCTTGATGCCGCCTGCCATTGCCGCCGCGGTCGGCCTGACATTCCGAGGTGCCGCGGAACCCAAGGTTCAGCTCCTGGAGTTTCTCAGCACGCGGAGGATGTTGCTCGTCATGGACAATGTCGAGCATCTCCTGGACGGGGTCGGCCTGTTCGATGACATACTCGATGCCGCGCCTGCCGCAACTCTCTTGGTCACTAGTCGTGAGCGACTGGGGCACCCCTCGGAGTACGCGGTAGAGCTCCGCGGCCTGGGCTTCCCCTCACTTGCTGATGACCCCGACCCGGACCGCTACCCGGCGCTCATGGTGTTTGAGCACGCCGCGAGAAGAGCATCGGAGGGAGTCACCCCACAACCCAGGGACTGGGTTTCCATCGCCGCGATCTGCCGGCTGGTGGATGGCAACCCTCTGGGGATCGAGCTGGCGGCCGCGTCCGTTGACCAATGTCCCTGCCAAGAAATCGTCACGCGCGTCACCGAAGACATCGACCTTCTCGCTGCTCAGACACCCGAACTTCCCCCCCGCCATCGAAGCATGCGAGCAGTGTTCGACCATTCGTGGCGGCTCTTGCCGGATTCGGAACAGCACATGTTCCGGCGCATGGCGGTCTTCCATGGTGGATTCACGCTGGAAGCAGCGCGTGCGGTGGTTGGCGCATCCCGCTCCATGCTCTCCAGCCTGGTTCGCAAGTCGCTGCTGACCCGCGACGGGTCAGACCGATACGTTCTGCATGAGTTGCTGCGTCACTATGCTCGTGAAGAACTGGGGCGTTGGCCGCATGAGTCGGGGGAAGTGGAGGATCTCCACGCAGAATACTACGGTCGATACGTCAAGGATCGGGAATCCGCGTTGGGCGCCGCGAGAGACAAGTCGGCTTTCCTGCAGATTGAGGCGGAGTTGCCCAACCTGCGGCGGGGCTGGGAACGTGCAGTCGCAGCACGGAAAAGCGACGTCGTCCTGATGTATCTCCGAGGCATGCACCGGTTCTTCGAGCACCAGTCGCGGTTTAAGGAAGGAGAGGCGGCATTCGGGGACGCCGTGGCGAGGCTTCGGAAGGCGCCAGACGCAGATGGACCATGCCTCAGGGCCCTGGCCGTGGCGCTGACATGCTGGAGTGCCATGATCTACCGACTTGCTCGCTATCAGGAGGCGCGCGACCTGGCACACGAGGCGCGAGCGATGGCCGAGAA
>JALOPK010000250.1 GCA_025453925.1 Candidatus Eiseniibacteriota bacterium
ACCGGAAAAATCACCCGAGTCAACCAGCAAGAAATCTCCCTCAGCCCTGATCCGATTCAGATAGGTGGCCCGCCGGGCCAGCCCGCCCTGTTGGGCGGACTTTCAGCCGCAGGGTTCGATCTTGCCTACCACGTCTCCGGTGTACACCACGGTGAAGTCCGCCTTGCGAGATCCGGCATCTCCATCTCCCGGCCAGAGCAGGGCGGTGCCCAAAACAGCGGTGATCAGGACTCCAGGAACAAGATAACGAGTCACGTCATGTCCTCCCGCGGCCCTTTGATGCTTCGCGAAAACGCTCTCCGACAGGCGGAAGTTGCCGGCCGGGGAGCATTCGTCAAGTCCCTGCACAGCAATACGCGTGCCAGGCTCACCGGGTTTCCGCGCTGAAGAACACCGGGACGGTGTCCGGCACTTGCCCACGCCGCCTCGTCCGGCCATCATGGTGCCCTTTGACGACGAACGCGCCGGCGAGTATGCCGCGAGGGCACAGCCCGCGGGCGGAATGCCGATGGCATGCGACATGAAGCGGTGTTCATGACGCTCCGCAAGGGTCGGAACGACCTCACGCCTTCGGGCTGGTCGGGAAGGCCCGTTCGCTTCAGGCCAGGCTGCCCGCCGTGCGCTCCCCCCACGTCAACGGGGAGGAGGCATCATGACGGAATCGGCCCCACGGGCTCCGGGCATCGAGATCACCCAAGCGGATGTGGGAGAAGACCTGCGGGAGGCGAGAAGCCTCATCCTTGAGTATGCGGCCTCGTTGGGATTCGACCTCGGTTTCCAGCAGTTCGATGAGGAAATCGCATCCCTCCCCGGCGAGTACGCGTCGCCGTCGGGCTGCCTGCTCCTGGCTCGCCTGGAAGGCAAAGCCGCCGGATGCGTCGGGGTTCGCGCGTTCGCTGAGCGGATCTGTGAAATGAAGCGAATGTACGTCAGGCCCACGCTCCAACACCGCGGGGTCGGACGCGCCCTGGCGCAGGGAGCATTGCATGAGGCCCGCGCAATGGGCTATCGGGTCATGCGTCTGGACACGCTGGCCTCCATGGAGGCCGCGCGGGCGCTGTATCGATCACTGGGTTTCCGGGAGATCGAGGCCTACCGGCACAATCCTCTGCCCGATGCCGTCTACATGGAATGCGACCTGTGATACCGCTCGGGCCATCCGGTCGCCGCGCCTGCCGTCTTGTGGAACCAGTCTCCATGCCGCACCTTGCCGTCAGATGGATCCCCCGATGTCCCCTTCCGCCTGAGAGGGAGCCCTATGTACGCGACCACCTCAAAAGCCCGCCCCATCGAAGAAATCGCCGGTCTGCTCGGCCTTAACCGGGACGACCTGATCCCCTTCGGCCATGACAAGGCCAAGGTGAGAATGCAGGCCGTTTCCCGCATTCTCGGTGCGCAGCAGGATCCACGCTGCGGGTGCGGCAAGCTGGTTCTGGTGAGTGCCATGACTCCCACGCCCGCCGGGGAGGGAAAGACCACCACCAGTATCGGTCTGACACAGGCGATGCGCAGAATCGGTAAGGCGGCGACGGTATGCCTTCGGGAGCCCTCCCTGGGACCTTGCCTTGGCAAGAAGGGGGGGGCGACCGGCGGCGGCCGTGCGCAGGTCATCCCCGCCCATGACATCAACCTCCACTTCACTGGCGATCTTCACGCGGTCACTACGGCCCACAACCTCATCGCCGCGACCATCGACAACCATATTCACTTCGGCAATGACCTGGGGTTTGCTCCCGGCGAGGCGCTGTGGAGACGGGTGCTCGACATGAACGACCGCTCACTGCGGGAGATGGTGTTCGGGCTGGGACGCGTGAACCACCCCATCCGCCAGGGAGGCTTTGATATCACCGCGGCCTCAGAGATCATGGCTGCGCTGTGCCTCTCGCTTTCGTATGCGGAACTGAAGGAGCGGGTGGGCCGCATGCTGGTCGGGTTCACGACAAAGGGCGCTCCCATCATCCTGTCGCAGCTCGGCATCCGGGGTGCGGTGGTCGCCCTTCTTCGGGATGCGATGCTTCCCAATCTGGTCCAGACCCTCGAGGGAGGCCCGGCGTTCGTGCACGGAGGGCCGTTCGCCAACATCGCGCAAGGCACCAGCAGCATTCTGGCCACAAGGCTGGCGCTGGCAACCAGCGACTACGTGGTGACCGAAGCGGGCTTCGGGTTCGACCTTGGCGCCGAGAAGTTCTTCGACATCGTGTGCCAGTACGGGAAGTTCGCCCCATGTGCGGTGGTCCTCGTGGCCACAGTGCGGGCGCTCAAGCTGCACGGCGGCGTGCCGGGCAAAGCCGTGAACCAGCCGAACCCGGAGGCCGTGGAGCGGGGCCGGCCCAACCTGGAGAAGCACATCGAGAACATCAGGAAGTTCGGGATGCGCTCGGTGGTGGCGTTGAATCGCTTCCCGTCGGATACCGATGAGGAGCTGGCAGTGGCCACCAGGATCTGCGCCGAGGCGGGGGAAGACAGCTCGGTGGTGACCTTCTTCACCGACGGGGGCGAAGGAGGCCTGGATCTGGCGGAGAAGGTCGTAACCCTGATGAATGCCGGTGCATGCAACTACCGCCCGCTCTATGATTGGAGACTGCCGGTCAAAGACAAGATCGCCAGCGTGGCAAAGGCGATGTACGGCGCGGAAGCGGTGGACTATCGGCCCGAGGCCGAGCGGGCACTCGAACGGATCGACAAGCTGGGGTTCAGCGGGCTTCCGGTATGCATCGCCAAGACCCAGCAGTCCCTCTCCGACAACCCCGAGCTCCTGGGAAGGCCGAAGGACTTCCTGGTGACGGTGCGGGATATCGTGGTGTGCTCCGGAGCAGGATTCCTCGTGCCTCTCACGGGTGAGATCGTGCGTATGCCGGGGCTCCCGCGAACACCTGCGGCCGAGTCCATCGATATCGATGACGAAGGGGTGATCTCGGGTCTGACCTGACGACCCGGGAGACATATGCAGGTCGGCAGGCCGTGGTACCCGTGAGGGGCAAGGGCTGCCACGCCACCCTTGCCATGATGGAGATTGCCGCGAGGGATCCGGCCGAGGAGACAAGTTTGTCGAAGGCTGACTGAGCCGAATCCGTTCGTCGTCGAGCAGATTGATATAGGACGTGTCCCATATTGGGCGCATCCTATATGCTCATGCGCGCCTGGGATGCAGGGTCAAAGATGCCTGGGGCCACTCACCCGATAGCCTCCCCGCAGCTTCCCGCGCGATTGGCCTGGCCGTGACATGGCAGGCGCCCGCCAGGCCGCGTCCGCGCCGTTGCCATCGGGCGTATGGATCGCGCTCCGGTCGCGTCCGGGACTCCGCGCCGAACTACGCCGGCCTAGTCGAGGGGCGGGATGCGCAGGACCTGACCCGGGAAGATCTTGTTGGGATCTTTCAACATTGGCTGGTTCGCCTCAAAGATCACCATGTACTTGCTCGCGTCGCCATAGTGCGCCTTGGCGATCTTCGAGAGGGTTTCGCCGGCCTTCACCGTATGGGAGGTCCCTGCGGGCTCTGCGACTTCGGCCTCTGGCGTCACTCCCGGCTTGGGAGCCGTCGGGGTCACGCCGATTGCAGGCCCTGTGGGCTGCAGCGGAGCCGCCGGCTTCGGCGCCACGCGAAGCGAATCGTTCACCTGCTTGACGTCCTCTGCACCCTTCAGGGCGAGGACGATCCTCTTCTTGTCTTCCTCTGACTGGGCCATGCCGAAGATCGCGGCGGTGGAGTCGAAGTAGTCGATCCTGAGACCCTCGACCTTAAAGCCGCGGTCGGTGATCATTGTGGTCAGCAGTCGCGCCTTCTCGCGGTTCTCCTGCTCCTTCTGTGCAGCGCTCTTGCCAAAGAGACCCATTGCTCCGCTCCTTTCCCCGTCAGGGATGGTGTGTAGCGCGATTCGGCGGTCGGCGTGCCGAAGGCCCTCTCAGCGCCCACGGCTGTCGTCCGAAACGGTTCGACGGCATGGGCCCAGCTCCCGAGAGGTCGAGCCGCCGGAAGTTTCATTCAGGCCGAAACAAACCGATGATCGTCCTTCGACCCGAGGTCAATATGCCGGTGAGCGGTCCGAACGCAAACCATCGTGATCCGCTGCCTGCCTTCTGCAGAGATACGCGCCAAAGACCGGTCATGCCCGCGCAAGGGGAGGCACGGCTACCAAGAGTGGATCGCAGGTCCCGATGCGCTTCCCAGGGAGGCCGATGCCCCACGTCCGTGGCCATCGGATTCCGGCGGTCGCCCGAGAGGGCCGCCGGGCTCTATTTGAGCGCGCCTGCCCAATCCCCATGCGCGGGCACTGGGGTGAATCGAGCAGAGGGTTTCTCGGGGCGATTCTTGCGCATGGCGTGAGCGCTTGCCGCCGGGACTCCGGGAGCCTACCCTACCTCCCGGGGTGATGGGCAATGGGGCATCGGGTGAGGCGCGCGGATGCGGCGTGGCACCTGCGCACCCGCCGACAGGAACACGACGAGCGAAAGGAGAACTCCAATGCGCTGGCAGATGGGTCGCAGGAGCACCAATGTGGAGGACCGCCGCGGCATGCGGGGCCGCGGCATCGCGGGGTTGGGAGGCGGCGCCATTCTCATCCTGGCGCTGTTCGCCCTCCTCACCGGCAGAAATCCCGTGGAGTTGCTGGAACAGGTAACTCCCACCGAAAGCATGGTCGGGCCGTCAGTTTCATCGGAGCAGTTCAGCGCCGAGGAACAGGAGCTGGCGGAGTTCTCCTCTGTCGTACTCGCCGACACGGAGGATACCTGGCGTGTCCTGTTCGAGGAGATGGGCAGGGTGTATCAGGAACCCAGGCTGGTGCTCTTCACGGGTGCGGTGCAGTCAGCATGCGGGTTCGCACAGTCGGCCGTTGGGCCGTTCTACTGCCCGCCCGATCAGAAGGTGTATCTGGATCTCAGCTTCTTCGAAGACCTCCGCGCACGGCACGGCGTCTCAGGTGACTTCGCCCAGGCCTACGTGATCGCCCATGAGATCGGCCATCACGTGCAGGAGCTGCTTGGCATCATAGACCAGGCGGATGCGCTGCGGGCGCGTGCCGACCAGGCGGAAGCCAATGAGATCTCCGTGAGGCTGGAGCTACAGGCCGACTTCTTCGCCGGTGTCTGGGCCCATCATGCGCAGCGGGCTCGGCAGATCCTTGAGGAAGGCGACTTAGAGGAAGCACTGAACGCGGCGAGCCAAATCGGCGACGACCGCCTGCAGATGAAGTCCCAGGGATACGTGGTGCCCGATGCCTTCACCCACGGAACCGCCGCCCAGAGAGCACGATGGTTTCTCCGAGGGTTCAAGACAGTCGACATCTCACAGGGAGACACCTTCAGCGCGCCATCACTGTAGACCCCTCGCTGAGAGATCTGA
>JALOPK010000026.1 GCA_025453925.1 Candidatus Eiseniibacteriota bacterium
ACCTGCCGCGCGACCTTCCTGCGGCACGAAGATCCGGCCCGCGCGTGCGCAGAACAATGAGCATATAGGACATGTCCTATATAGGACGCGTCCTATATGCCATGCTTCAGAGCCCAGATGCTTGCAGAGACCCCGGATCACCGCCGTTGGACGGCTTTGCAGTGCTGCGTGAGTTCAGCCTGGAGGGCGCTGAATCGCCGGTACGTCGTGCGGATATCGTCCAGCCACGCCTCTGTTTCGGGAGCGGGTTCGGCTGCGACACATGCGGCTGCGAGCATTGCCGCGTGGCCGTAATGGCTCCGGCGCTTGTGTTTCGTGACACCGGCAATGCGTTTCTCGGCCGCCGTACGCAGGGCCTTCCGAAGGGCCGTGCGATCCGCGGGGCAGACGTCCCCGCCGATTCCCGCCAGCGCGATGATCTCTTCGACAGTGGGGTCTGCACGGACAGGGCCTTGGGGTTCCACGTCCCGTACCGCTGGCTCATCGATGCCATTGCCTGGGCCGAATCGCGGGATGCCCTCCGACCGCGACTCCGCAGCCGCAACGCCGAGGAACCGGCAGAAGAGGGGAACGAGCAGGTGCCCGGGATGTCCATCGTTCGACCAGCCCATCCCGGGGGACGATGACAGCAACTTCGCAGCCTGTACGAACTCGCCCAACAGCACATGAAGCAAGGCCTGCTGGCGCTTGGCCGGCGTGGGATACACCTCGATCGCATCCGATGCCCGCGCTCTCACCATCGTCGCGCTGCGGGATGAACCGAGCCACCGTCGGAGCCGGCGCAGTTTGGGCGCCTCCCGCCATCCGTGTTCGAGGCGTTGCGGGCGTCCTCCCCGTCCTTCTTCTCGACCAACGCCCGTCACCACTCGGCGCGGGGGGAATCGTACGCTGGCGACGCCTTCCTGAGAGGCCGGCAACCGTCACGCCGCCCTCCTTGCCGGAGGTCGGTGACTGGATGGATATGGTTTCGGCGGCTTCGGCGGCTCGACACGGTGAGCTGTTGTGG
Source organism: Candidatus Eiseniibacteriota bacterium (assembly GCA_025453925.1). GTDB lineage: Bacteria > JAFGKV01 > JAFGKV01 > JAFGKV01 > JAFGKV01 > JAFGKV01. The sequence goes on from JALOPK010000026.1 coordinate 1,007, forward strand.
GGGCACGCTCATGAGAGGCCTTGGCCATCCGCATCGTGTTGACGCGCCTTGATTCTGTGCGGCCTCGCCGCTAATATGAGCCGTGCTCGGAGAAATCACCCGACCGCGTATAGGACGCGCGGCCCGATGCAGGCGCGGGGGCTCTGAACCGCTTGGTTCCAGCCCTCGTTCGTTTTCTGCCAGGGGAATGCACCGGTCGCTTCGCCGCTCTGCCTCGGCGTCGCGCGCACCGCTGCATGCTGGAACGGTCGACTGTCAATGCTCCTCTCCCGTAACCGCTACTTCTTCATCCTCGACCTCTTGCTCCTCCCTGCCGCGGCGGTGCTGGCCTTCGTCCTCCGTCTGGATGTGGGGCAGCTCGCCGGCGCCAGGAAGGCGCTGGGGGTGTTTGCCCTTGTGGTCGTTCCGATCAAGTTGGTCGTGTTCTATTGGATGGGTCTCTACGGCCGGCTCTGGCGGTATGCCAGCATTGATGAGCTGGTCAGAATCATCGGAGCGACCGGTCTGGCGTCGGCCCTGGGCGCCGCCGCCGTCATGGGCTTCGCCATTCACGCCTGGGGTGTCACCTCCTTTCCTCGATCCGTCCCCTTCATCGACGCCTTGCTTACGTTGGTCGTGGCCGGGGGACCGCGTTTCGCCGTCCGCTGGCTCCATCGCAGGGGAACCGTGATCGCGGGGGGGGGGCGTGACCGCCAGGTCAAGCGGGTGCTGATCGCGGGCGCCGGCGACGCCGGCGCCATGATCGTCAAAGAGATGCGGACACGGCCTCGCTCCGGCCTCGTACCCGTCGGATTCGTTGATGACGACCGGGCCAAGCACGGGATTCTCATTCACAGTACTCCTGTCCTCGGAAACCGTGCCAGCATCCCCGAGCTCGTTGAGGAATACGGCATCGACGAAGTGATCATTGCCATGCCCAGCGCCTCCGGATCTGCCATCCGGGAGGTCGTCAGGGTGTGCGAGAAGGCACGGGTCCGGACGCGTATCGTTCCGGACCTTTCGGATATCATCGCGGGCCAGGTCCGTGTCGCCCAACTCCGCGAAGTCCAGATAGAAGACCTGCTGCGGCGAGAGCCCGTGCGCATCGACAGCTCGGCGGTTGATGCCATGGTTCGCGGGACGCGGGTGCTTGTCACCGGAGCGGGCGGATCCATCGGGAGTGAGCTATGCCGGCAGATCGCCAAGAGCAGCCCCTCGCTTCTCGCATTGCTCGGTCACGGCGAGAACAGCATGTTCACCACCGCCAACGAAATCGCCCGATCATGGCCGGACTTGAGTCTGCACACCGCGATCGGGGACGCCCGCGATGCGGAACGCCTCCACCACGTGTTCGATCGGAGCCGTCCTCAGGTGGTCTTTCATGCGGCCGCCCACAAGCACGTGCCGCTCATGGAACACAACGTGGGCGAAGCGGTGACCAACAACATCCTGGGTACCCTCAATGTGCTTCGGACCTGCGAGCGCACAGGCGTCGAGCGGCTCGTCTACATCTCCACCGACAAGGCGGTGTGTCCCTCCAGCGTGATGGGGGCGACGAAACGCGTCGGCGAGCTCCTCGTGCAAGATGCCGCCCGGAGGCTGGGAAGGCCCTATGTCGCGGTGCGTTTCGGCAATGTCCTGGGTAGCCGCGGAAGCGTCGTTCCCGTGTTTCGACAACAGATTGCCAGAGGGGGTCCGGTCACGGTTACCCACCCCGAAGTCACTCGGTACTTCATGACGATCCCCGAAGCCGTGCAGCTCGTGCTGCAGGCCGCCGCCATCGGCAGCCCCGGCGAGGTGATCCTGCTGGAGATGGGTGAGCCCATAAAAGTCGCGGACCTGGCGCGGGATCTGATCGAGCTCTCGGGGTTCGAGGTAGGCAAGGATATCCAGATCGAGTACACGGGCCTTCGTCCCGGAGAGAAGCTCGAGGAGCAGCTCTTCGTGGAGCAGGAGGAGTATGTCCCGACCAAACATGAGAAGCTCTTTGTCCTGCGGAATGGCACCTTTCCCATGCTGAACGGGCCCGCCTTGATCTTGGCGGTGGAAGATCTCATTGCCACTGCGCGCGGCGCCGCGGATGAGACCATCCGGCAGAAGCTGAAGGAGATCGTTCCCGAGTATCAGTACGAGCGGGGCGAGAGGTGAGAGGGCAGTAGTGAGCGGGGCACACAAGGCGCATTCTCCCGTGTCGGCGCGGCAGACGACAATGGCATTCCGGGATGGCGCGCAGGGTACACGCCATCCGCACGCATTCTGAACGCGTGACCTCCTCTTCCCTCGGGCGAGTGGCGGCAGCCTGATGCGGTCGCCGGGATTGGCGGGGTTGTGTGCCGCCGTGGCCTTCTTCGGCACGATGGGGTGCGCCCGGAACCGCGCGGAGACCATCACCATGACGCCGCCGCAACTGTCGCTCCACCGTCGCGTCCCGGTCTCTCCGTTCTTGGTGACGGCCCACGATGGTCATGGCAGGGAGCTCTACGCGCCGGTTGTTCGATGGGCGAGCGGTGACACGGCAATCCTGGCCGTCGACCAGACCGGAATGGTCACGCCGAGGAGGAGTGGGACGGCGACGGTCACCGCGACCTCGGGTCACGCCGCTGCGACCGCCTCGATCCTGGTGGCGATGCCTGCCGCCATCGTCTTTCCGGAGAGCTCGGTCACGATTCGCGTCGGTGAGCACCGAAGACTCAGGGCCGAGATCCGAGACGAGAATGGGCACCCCGTCCCGGGGAAGATCCACTGGGAGACCGGCGACAAACGGATACTCTACGTCTCTCCGGACGGTGTGGTTGAGGCGTCCTCCACCGGTCGCGCCTCAGCCCTTGCCAGCGTGGACGCGATCGACGCCCGATTGCCTCTCGTCATCGTTGAGCCGGAGCGCAGGCAGCGCGGTCGCACCCGCCGGAGTGATGGCGCTACCGGGGGTGTCGAGACTGGGCCTGATTTCCCCGAGGGCACGGAGGCGTCGGGCGCGGTCGAGCAGAGGCGGAGTTTCTCCCGCGATGTTCGGCGGCCCGGGAGCCCCCGACAACCCCGCTGAGAAGCTGGACACGGGACACATTAGACACTGCGGGAGTGCAGCGGGGGCGGCATCAGGAGTGGCTGCACTCTCCAGAAGTCCGCGTCCCGTGGGAGCGGTTCTTGGCCCAGCATCCAAAGGCGTCGCATAGCGAAGACCACTTTGAGGCACACTCGGCGTCGCCGGCAGTTGGGAGCTGCGATCAGCCCCGATGCCCCGTGGGAGCGGCTTCAGCCGCGCTAGAGCGAAGCGGACAAGATCTCCAGTTCGTGTCGTGACTGACGTCACTCGCACAAGCATGCACGGTGAGCCCCGGCCTCGGCCGGAGGGGTGGTCGACGGGCTCCATGTCCGAGAGGACTCATGGCGGGAACCGCGGCCGAAAGAACGGATCGCGGACTGGAGGCGGGCTTGCCCCGCCGGGCCATTCATAGCTAAGTTAAGCCGTACTTCCTGCCTGCAGTGTGCGGAACGATCCCCGGGTCTCGCTCTCCCTTCGTCTCAACACGACGAATGCCTCAGGGTTGGCAGAGAGCGGCGTGAGAGGAAGACATCAGAAGAGGAACGGTGAATACACAACATCCCACACGAGCCCCCCTGCGCGACGCACTCCTTCCCTTCTCCATTCCCTCCATCGGTGATGAGGAGATAGAGGAGGTTGTCGCGACGCTCCGGTCCGGCTGGCTCACTACCGGTCCGCGGACAAGGCGCTTCGAAGCGGCATTCGGCGAATATGTCGGTTCACGGCACGCGATGGCGGTCAACTCCGGAACCGGGGCGATGCACATCGCACTCACCGCGCTCGGCATCGGTTCCGGCGACGAGGTCATCGTCCCCACATTCACCTTCTGCTCCACGGCACATGTCGTCGCGCAGACCGGCGCCACTCCCGTGCTGGTTGAGGTGGGCGATGACTTCGGCATTGATCCCGAGGCCGTTGCGTGTGCCATCACCCCTCTTACGAAGGCCATCATGCCCGTGCACTATGGCGGGCAATCGTGCGACCTCGCTCAGCTCTACGAGATCGCTGCCCGACACGATCTGGCCGTGATCGAAGATGCGGCCCATTCTGTGGGCGCCGACTATCACGGCCTGCGACTGGGAAGCGACCGGCTGGCGCCTGAAGGCGTACGCCGCGTGACCGCGTTCTCATTCTACGCGAACAAGAACATGACCACCGGGGAAGGCGGCATGATCAGCACTGCCGATGACGACCTGGCAGGGCGGATGCGCCTGCTCACGCTCCACGGGATGAGCCACGACGGCTGGGACCGCAAGGAGGGTCGCAGCGGGTGGTACTACGAAGTCCTTGCCGCGGGTTTCAAGTACAACATGAGCGATATCCAGGCCGCTATCGGGATTCACCAGCTTGCCAAGCTCGACGGGTTCACGGCAGCCCGCCGCAGGATCGCCTCCCTGTACGATGAAGGGCTGGCCGGCACGTCAGGGATTCTGCTTCCCATTCGCCATCCCGATCGCACTCACGCGTATCACCTCTATGTCATCAGACTGGATCTGGAGATGCTCACTGTGGACCGGGCGCGGTTCGTGGATGAACTCCGCGCCATGAATATCGGCTCCAGCGTCCATTTCATCCCGGTGCACCTGCACCCGTACTACCGCGAGGAGTTCGGCTATCACCCGGGTGATTTTCCCGTGGCCGAGCGGCTCTATTCCCAAGTGATCTCGCTGCCCATGTTTCCCCAGATGACCGAGAATGACGTGGCGGATGTCTTGGCCGCCATCAGCCGCATTCTCGAGAAGTATCGGAAGTGACGCGGCACGGACGAAAGGGGACCTGATACCGCCGCACGGACACCCGCTCAGAGCGCGGGATCCGCATGGTCGAATGCACCGTGTGGGGCATGGTGGCCGGAGCTGAGACTCCTGCGTGCACGGGTCGCGGGCTTGACCTGTGGCACAGGGGAAGACACCTTACCAGGGCTATCTGGCGAATTGGACCGTGACTCTCCGATGGGGACACGCTGGTATTGCCTGAGCCCACACATGCAAAGGGCCGAACCGTGGGACTTCGACGCGGGCCTGGAGCGTTGCCTCTTGAGCGATGGTGGAGATCGAACCCCGGGCGGGGCCGCTTCCTGGAGGATTCCGTTGAGCTCCGTTCCGCGGCTCGCAGGGTGAGCCAGATCAAAAGGAGTTTCTCCGCCGCCGGCGGTGATTCAATCACTTCAAGAAAAGAGTCCGCTGTGAGGCATCAGCTGCTTGCCCTTCGTCGCGCATTTCTTGTCTCCCTTGGCGCCGACCATGCTTGACGCTTTCTTCCAGTTTTCGTGGCCGCTGATTGCGGCGGCCGTTCTCCTGATCGGTTTCGGCCTGGGCATTCTGTACGGCCGGGCTCGGGCGACATGGCGGTTCGAGGCGGAACTCCACGAAGCCCGCGACCAGGCAGAGTGGGAGCGGGCGCGCCGGGAGCAAGTCACCCGGGAACTCGATGAAGCGCGGGGCCGTCTCGCACTCTCTCTGCCGTCCGATCAGGCGGGTCCTGATGCGGAGGCCATTGTACTCCGCAGGGAGATGGAGCGGCTTCGCCAGGAACTCCAGAAGACATGGGAGGGGCAGAGCGAGGCCCATCGCCGAGTCCGCGAGTTGGAAGCGCGGATCTCCGTGCTGGCAGGCAGGCAGCTCCGCCGCACGGGGAGCGGGCCCGGAGGCGATCACGCCACGCTGGACCAGGATGGTCCGGGGTCCTATGGGAAGGGGTCCGGACCCGAGAATGTGCTTTCGCTCTGGAACACCGGAGGGGACGACTCCCCGATCGATACCGCGAAGTAGTCGCGTTCGCGGGCGAATTCAGCAGTCCCCCACGCTGGGCGGCCTTGTCGGCGCGGGCCACCGGGTAAAAGGAACGGCAGCCCCAACTTTGGCTCTCCATGCCCTCGACACGCAGGCGCGGCCCGTCGGGGCTCTCTTGTCTACCTCTGACACGCGGACACACTTGACATCGAGGGTTCGTGTAGGGCTCAGCGCCTTCTTTCGGAAGGCATTTCGAACACGTAGTTCGCCGCCTTGACCACCAGCGACACGTGACGCGCATGGACGCTCATGGAGGATTCTTGCGAGACAGCGCCCCTTCTCCCCCCGGGAGAAGGCGGGGTCGAGGGGGCGAGGGTGGTTCCTGGGGCCGATGGCTGAGAGCAGAGAGCCGACAGCCCCTGGCCCTGTACCCCCTCACCTTCATCCTCTCCCGAGTGGAGAGGAGATGTCAGAGCATCCCATGGTCACAGACACGCGGGCTCGTCGAGACCCTCGGTGTCAAGTACGGGCAATAGCCCTTTGTCTACCTGGGGGTGAGGTCAGGCCGGGGGCGATGCCGACGCATCGAAGATCACACACACCACGCGCATGCTCTTCCATCGAGCATCGAGGGCGGTGGATGCCAAAGTGACTTGTTCCATCTGGTCGGGGCTGACCCGGCATGAGTGGAACGATGAAGCGGGCCCACTCGCGCGGGTGCACACGGGATGGGCATCGCGCACCCGGAACCGCAGAAGCGGAATGTGACGCAGACCTATCGGATCTGCTCGAGGCGCCGGGATAGCCGGCGCCTCTGCGTCAGACTACGACACCCTCGTCGGTCTTCTCCTCGAGACTCTTGCGTCGCCGGGAGTAGTGGTACTTGTAGTCATAGCCCGAGTAGTAGTAGTAGTAATACGCGCCATACCGGCCTGAGGGCCGGAGTCCGTTCATCACGCAGCCGATGATCCGGGAACCGGATTGCAGCAGGTGCCTGAGCGCATTATCCAGGGCAGGGCGTGACGTGGCTCCGGGGCGCACGATGAAGATCACGCCGTCCGCCTTGGCCGCGATGATGCTCGTGTCCGCGGAAAGAAGCGCCGGAGGCGTGTCGATCAGAATGAAGTCGAAGTCCTTCCTCATCTCCTCCAGCACCTTGGTCGCCTTCGACGAACTGAGAATATCCGACGGGCTCGGAGGGATCGTGCCGCTCGTCATGCAGAAGAGGTTCTCGACACTCGTCGCGAAGAGCACCTCGCGGGGAGACATGCCGAACACCACCACATCTGAGAACCCCGGCTTCCTCGCATGCTCGAACACGGAATGCAGCACCGGGGCCCTGAGGTCGCAGTCGACGAGCAGGGTCCGGTTTCCCGCCTGGGCGAGCGTCGCGCCGAGGTTCACTGTCGCCGTTGACTTGCCTTCCCCCGGCTCGGCGGACGTCACGGCGATAACCGCACACGGACTCCCTGCCGCGGAGAAGAGCAGATTGGTCCTCAGCACGCGGAATGCCTCGGCTCCGGAGGACGAGGGTTCGGCATGTGTCACCAGGTGAGATGTGATCGGGTTCTTCCCCCATCGCGATTTTCCGGGAAGCACGGGCACATTGGCGAGTACCGGGAGCCCGCGCTTCTCCGCGTCTTCCGGACCCCGTATGGTCGTGTCCAGGAAGTCCACGCCGAATCCCACCACCAACGCGATCACCGCCCCGATGATGGCCGCCAAAGAGAGGTCTCGCTGGATGATCGGCCTGACCTGCGAGGCATACGCCGCCTTGTCCACGACACGGATGGGCGAGACTCGCCCGGCCTCTTGAATGCGGGCATCCTCGTAGCGTTGAGAAAGCATCGCGTACACCGCGCGATCCGCTTCCACGTCCCGAGTGAGCTTTGCGTACGTCCGTTCCACTTCCGGCAGGTTCCGGAGTTTGGCCCGCAAGTCGGTCAGCGCCGCCTCGACGATGCTCTTCCGCGCATTCACCGAGGTCAGGTCGATTTCAAGCTCCAATGCCGACTCCCAGAGCGACCGCAGACGGCCGACCGGTTCGATGATGCCGCCGCTCTCCAGCAGCCGCTTGGACTCAAGCGCCAGCTTGGCTCTGATGTCGCCGATCTGGCGATTGAGCAACTGGATCTTCGCGGACTCGTCGGTATATCCCTGCATGAGCAGGTTCGCCCGTTCGACCTCGCTCTGGTCAAGCTGGGCTTTGAAGTTCACGAGCATGGGAGACGAGATGCTCTCGAGCTTCCCGCTCATCCCCGCGCTCTCTTCATCGATCTGTGACCGGATGTAGACGAGCCTGGCCTGTATTCCCTCCTGCTCGGTGGAGGTCGTGGCGAGGAGGGCGGCGAGATTGGATTGCTGCCCGATGAGGGCACTGGTCTCGGTGCTGAGGTCGATGAAACGTTGTTCCTTCTTGAACTCCTCGAGTCCGATCTCCGCCAGGTCGAGCCGTCGCCCGACCACGCTCAACTGCTCCTCGATGAACCGGCGCATGGCCGAGACATCTTTTCGCCCCTGGTCCAGATCCTCTCTCTGAAACACGTCCACATACAGATTCGCGAAGGCGGTCGAGAGCACCGGAGACGGGCTGGTCACCATGATGGCGATCAGGTCGGTATCCTTGATCGGTTCCGCGGTCATGGCGATCCACCGAACGAGCTGACGGGCGTGGATGGTGGTCGTGTCGGTTGGGTCAACCATCTTCGCATAGGGGACCAGCGAATCAGGCACGCTCGCGGCGACACGGTCGCGCATCTGCCGGCTCTTGAGGATCTCGATCTGGTTGGCGATCCGGCTGTCCTGATAGTAGAGGGGCTGCGGATACAGCTTCAGCAGCTCCTCACGCTCCGTCTGCTCGAACATGAGCGTGGCGGCGGCCTGGAACAGAGGGCTGGTCCGGTAGGTGCGGATCGCCGCCAAAGAGAAGATCACGGCAAAGACGGCGAGCATCAGCCATTTGCGGTGCCAAAGAATGCCAAGATAGTGGTGGATATCGAGCCCTTCCGCAGGCGGCGCCCACGGCTCCACTGCCTCCGGTTGGGTCGGCTCAACATTCGTTGCGGTCGGTTCGTTCTGCATGTCAGGAGTGGGGTTCGGAGGTCAGTCGGAGTACCTTGCCAACGTGAAGGCAAGGTTGACCAGAATCGCGAAGCCGGAAATGATGGTCAGCCCCTCCCGGAACCGCGGCCAGAAGTTGCGCTTGACGATGACGATGTCTCCCGGCGAGAGGGTCACGATGTCCCCCTTCTCCAGCTTGAGGCGCAGGTTGAGCGTCTCAACCTGTCTATCGACCCCGCGGATGAGCTCGACCCGGGAGAGATCGGCGTCCGAGGTCGGCCCCCCCGCGGCCGAAAGCAGCTCCACGATATCGGCCTCGGCGCCAAGGAGTTTCATCCCTGGTCCGCCGACCTGCCCCCAGACATAGTACTTGAAGGAGGGGGCGTTCTCCACCTGCACCTGGGCAACGCTGAAGCCCGGCCGCTGTGCCCATGCGGACGTCCCCGCAATGGCCATCATCAGGAAACAGATCAGTCGGTTGCCTACGCGCACTGCGCTACCTCCCTCCCGCCACGCTCAACTGCACCAGCGACCACACATCCTCCATTCTCCGTCGAGGAGTTCTACTCCCTCGTCATCAACGTGAACTCGGCCCTGCGGTTCTTCCACCATGAAGTCTCGTCATGACCCGGATCCGCAGGCCGCTCCTCGCCGAAGCTCACCGTCGTCATCCGTGCCGGGCTGATACCCAGATTGACCAGATAGCGCTTGGCGCTCTCCGCGCGCCGTTGTCCCAGCGCCATGTTGTACTCATTCGTGCCCCGTTCGTCGCAGTGGCCCTCGACCAGGATCTTCCAGTCGGGATGCGTCTCGAGCACGTTGGCATTTGCGCGAGCCGTCTCGCGCTGATCCGGGCGAACACCCGACTGGTCATAGTCATAGTAGATCGGGTTGAGCACCACGCCGACCGCGGGTGAGACCGGAGGCAGGGGCGCCACGGGCGCGGCCGGTTCCGGCGCGGGAGCGGGAGGCGGCGTTGGTTGCACCGGTGGGGTCACGACCGGGGCAGGAGGAACGGGTTCCCGGGGTGCCGGCTGCGGCGCGACGGCGGGAGCCGGCTTCCGCTTCGGGAAGTCCATGGTGTAGCTCAAACCGAAGCCCAGCCGTTCGAACTTGTCATCGCTCTGAAGCAGCCGATCGTATCCGGCGTCGAAGCCCTCGATCTTGTGCAGGACAACGGCCGCCGTCACCGGACCGATCTCGGTCTTGAGAGCGGCATTCAAATCGCGGCTGTCATATTCGATGGCCAGCGCTACATCGCGCAGCCCTATGGTCTTGTTGCTCCCCAGGCTCACCTCGGCGCCGCCGAAGAGCCCGATAGCGGTCTCCGGATGGTAGTCATCGAAGAATGCGTCCGTATTGAGGTTTTCATTGGGGCCGTCATAGCCGACGTACCGCCCCCGGCCGAGGCCCACGTTGAACCGGGTTCCCCGGAGGACCGGTGGCAGCCGCTTCACGAACTGGGTGAGCGGGACCGTAGCGACGACGAACGCGGAGAAGTTCTCCGGCGGCTTGATGGATTCGTCGTTCTCCTCCTCGTTCACGAAGTTGTCATCCGACCAGGCGTCTTCACCGTACTCTTCACCGTGGCCGAGAGCCGAAACGTGCTTGTTCCAGCCGATGTCGTGGGCGCCGGCGGCGAGCGACCAGTGATTCTGATCGCCTTTGCGGAGCTGGTAGTTGAACCCCAAGACCCAGGTGTCGAAGGTGAAGGCGGTGAGGTCAACCTCGAGGCGATCGGAAACGCCATAACGGACGCCGAAGTTCCCTTCCCACCAGTTGACGATGGCCGTATCATCGAGCGGGCCGGTCACCGTGCCGGCGATGCACAGGCTTCCCTTCGGCATGACCTTGGCGCTCGGGGTGTCGATGAGCATTGCGGTGCGCTCGAACTGCGCAGCCACCGGAATGGCCGAGGCCATGAGCAAGAGGACAGCCGCTACCAAGAAGCGTGAGGTCATGATCCCACTCCCTTGAAGAGTTCGCGATTCTGCGAGGACCCACCGACATATACAGAACAAAGTATCACCGTCGTCTTTCTCCGGCAAGAGCCACGTCATGTCCGCCCAAGGTCTGGTACAACGGAAAGGCAGTCACCTTTCAGGTGTTGCCGCGGCGCTGTGTCACGCCCCAAGGCACTCGCGAGGCGGCAACTCCCGGTCAATGAGGCGCCAGAACGACGGTCCGCGTTTGAAGTGGAGCTCGTATCCCGGAACCAGCCGCGATACCCGGCACGCGACGCCGAAGGCGTGGCCGATGGCATCGGGCGACAGACTGCCTCCGGGAGGAGCCTGAAGGAACGCGGCGAACAGAGCAGACGCCGTACGCATTGGCGACAGGGGAACCAACGCGTCCTCGTCCGCCTTGTGCAGCAGGAATACCGCCCGAACCGAGGGCGTCTCCTGGGAGTATCCCGCCGGAGAGAGTTTCGGGCTCGGGGCCGCCGCGACAAGGAACCCCTCGTCACGCGCTATCAGGAAGTTCACGTCGTCTCCGAGAGCGGGCCGGTTGGCCTCGCGACTCCACGTGGCGACCGATGTCTTCCCCGCGTCCGACTCGCCCAGGAAGAGAAACCCGTCTCCATCCCGGGCGACGGCGGATGAGTGGAGGATGAGGCCCCCGTGTTCCGTATGCCGTGCAGTCGCGAGGTAGAGCAAGAGCGCCAGCAGCCGCAATGACGTCTGGTCATGGTGTTCCGGCGCCACGAGGGCCGTGGCGCGGAGGAGGGCCTGAGCTGCTCCACCTTCTCCCGCTGAGTTGGAGAATGGCCCGGGCGGCCACGAGAAGGTGAATGCGCCTGATCCCCGGTGGCCGCGAAGGCCTTCGGGAGTGCCGGCAAATTGGGCGTACGCTTCAGCCAATGCGCGTTGGAAGCGACTCCACGCCTCGCCGCCGCCGCGCGGTGCGTGTGCGAGCCAGGCCGACTCATCAGGGGGGAGGGGCGATCCGGACACGACCACGTACTCCTCTTCGTCCTCCCGCGGGGCCACGACGAATCCGAACGGGGCCAGCTTGCCGACAAGGTCCTCGACCGACCGGGCACCGATTTCGTTCAGGGAGACGAGGGTTGACCGCCATCCGCCAAGGCGGATGGCGACTGCGTTTCCCGCGGGCGACGAGGTCGCGGCATGTGCGGGCTCCGCACGAGCAGTGTGGGCTGGCATTGGCGACCTCGCGATGGGTGAGGACGTGCTGGACGCAGGGTGGCAATCAGAAAAACGGCGGCCACCACCGGGACCTACCCGGCTGGCGGCCGCCGCTCACTCGCGTGCTGCTGCCCGCAGGCGGGGGCCTCAACTCAGTATGGGCGTTGCCTCAGGGCTCGGGCACCACACTGGCATACTGGCCGAGGGCGCAGTGGGTCGCTCCGGTGCCGGCCTCGCAATAGTTCGTCCCGGTGAACAACTCGCCCCTGTTGCAGAGGCCTGAGTGGATGCTCCCGGTCCGGCACTGCTCGGTCGGTGTCCCGCCGCTGAAACAGGCCAGGGGGATCGGCGGCCCGCCGGAGGCCGATCGCCCACCGAGATCCGTCACGGTCGGCTTTTCGTATTTCACGGAGTCTACCTCGGGTTAGTCGATGCTCGCCAGGTTGCCCTGGATGCAGTCCGTGGCGCCGGTTCCGTCGGTGCAGTTGTAGGCACCGCCGAAAAGGTCACCCGTATTGCAGAGCCCGGCGTGAACCTCGCCTGTGGCGCACTGCTCGGTCGGGCCCGTGCCGCTGAAACATCCCAGCGGGATCGGGGGGCCGCCTGACGCAGAGCGACCGCTCAGGTCGCGAACCGATGGCTTCTCATACTTCACAAGGCACCTCCGGGAGTCTGGCCTGTAAGGCTCTACCACTGCTCGCGGTGGCACCGTCGTTCGACTCGCCGCGACGCCTGATCATCGCGCCGCAGCGAGTGACCGGAGTTCCACCATTGCACAAACCGACACAAATCTATGCGGGCCAATGTCGGGGCGCAACAAGATCCTGCACACCCTTCGACACGCCCTCAGTCGGAATGCCCCGCGCCTGGCCATCGACGCCATCCGTTCAATGCGCCGAGGCAGCCGCCTCGTTCGAGATCAACTCGCTCGGGTAGGCCGCGAAATGCCGCGGATACTCATAGCGCATGACCGGGTAGGCGTCGGGGTAGTCGCTTGAATCCGACGCCGCCATGGCGCCCAATTCCTCCCACAGCGATTCGTACCGCCGCGTCTGGCAGGCGAGCGTGAAGTGCTCCTCCACCCGCGCCTTCGCCGCCTCTCCCATGCGGCGGCGCACGCCCGGGCTTTCCACCAGCTCCCGCACGTACCGGGCCGCCAGGCCGAGATCGATGCCGACCTGCCGGCTCATGGTGTGAATAGTCGAATGATCGAAGGGATGTCGCAGGGTCTGAAGCGCGTCCGCAGGGCTGATCCGTGCCTGCCATTGGGTGGGCACGAGGAATCCCGTCCGCTGATGAACCACGATGTCGCGAAACCCGTCCCAATCACTGCACACCACCGGAAGCCCCGCCGCCATGGCCTCGATGAGTGCCACGCCGAAAGACTCCTGAAGGTTGTCGCTGAACGCGATGAACATATCCGCTGCGCTGAGCAGATCCGCTTTGTGGGACTCAGGGTAGTCCGCAATCACGCGCACGCGCCGTGCGAGGGGCGTGCCCCGGATCTGTGCGGCAATCCGCTTCGCCTCGTGCCCCGCATCCGCTCCCGCGATGACGAGCATCACGTCGTGCCCCGGTACGGTGACCAGAAGCCTCGCGAAACACTCGAGAAGGCGCGGGTAGGCCATCTTGGTGAGGCTGTCGATCCGCGCATTGGAGAGGAGCACCGTCGCCGGCTCCGGGATGTCGAACAGCCGGCGGGCAGCGGCACGATCCCGGGGGCTCAGGGCTTCATGGTCGATGCCCGGGTGCACCACCTCGATCCGCCCCCGATAGCGAATCGCGCCGGCTGTCGTGACCGCCATATCGCTGACGAACTCGCGCAGCGCGCTCTGCGCGGCCTTTGAGAGCACGACGAGGGCGTCATAGGGCCTTCCGCCCCGTTCCAGGAAGCACACGTCAAGGACCTCGCGCAGGTGCCCCAGCGTGGCGATGGTGTATGACGTTCGCACCAAAGGGATTCTGGGATTGCCCAGGAGGTGGCGGAAAGCAAGCTGGCGCGCCGGATCCATGTTCTCGCCGTGGATCACGGCGTACGTCTCCGACGACCGCTCCGTGAGCGCGCTGAACGGCCTGAACCGGATACGCGGGCTCGCGCCCTCGGCCCGGGCCCGCTCCTGGTCCGACAGGGACGACAGGACCGAGTCATCGAAAAACCCGTGGTAGCCCCGGCACCGGCCGTGACGGAGGAAGCCCTGGGTCTGGTTCCACCGCGCGACGCTGCATCCAAGGGGCCGGGGAGGCCGGATGAGATGCGAGAACCCCTCGAGGCTCGCTACCAGCCCTTCCCCGAGAGGATCGGCCGGCGCGCGGTTCACCGCCGACAACCCTCGCCGGGACCTGACGGACGAATCGCGGTGGGGGCCGCCTGACTCGGCAGGATCAGGAGCACCTGGTTATGGCTCCCACCTCTTCGAGAACCTGGATGTACTCCTCGATGTCGTCGGCGAGCGTCTCACCGGGAGTTCCATCGAGCATGGCGGCCACCGCGGCGATCACCTCGGCCATCGTTCGTGCGCCGTCGAGCAACGACCATATCGCGGCCCCGGTCGTGTTCAAGGTGAACGTCTCCCGGGTTTTGCCATCCGACAGAATCCCGCCGGAATCGCCTGCTTCACGCAGTGCCACCCCCGGACTGGGCGCGTAGATGCGTTGATCGAATTCCCCACCGGCTGCCCCATCAGGAGCACGCGCGTGCGCCACGATGCCCCGGGATTGCATCTCGGTAAAGAGCATGAGCAGATCGGCCATGACTCCAGCCGGCGAAACACCATAGCGTGGGGCGACCAAAGCCGAGATCTCTTCCACGGTCTTGAGACCGTCGGTGAGTTCGATGGCGTCTCTCGCCGTGCTGTTCAGCCCCACCCAAAACCGTTCCTTGGCCTGGAGCATGAGCGCCCCATCGTCGAAGGGTTCCAAGAGCCAGCCCCTTTTCACGCGCAGGACACTGGAGCGGGTCAGGGGGTCTGGCCGGGGTGTCGAACTCGATTCGGGCGGGCTCCCAGTGGATACGGTGGCATCAGGCATGGTGGACTCTCGGTGAAGGATGACGTGACGGGCGCCTGCCGGAGTGATGCGCCCGGTGGCGCCGCGAGACAGGCACAAACGCCTGCAAGTACGCAAGTATGGGAATCCCTCCGTTTCGTCAATGGCGCCTCTCGAGGCAACCCCTGGCCTCATTCCGCGGGTATGACGCGTGATGCTGTTGTTGGCGAGCGAAACGCACAATGGTCCCGCGGGCGCCGAATCATCCGGGATACGGCCCCCGAGCTGGCGGCCGGACCTCCCGTTCCGTAGTTTCCTCCGTCTCAGCCACGTACGACCGCCGTCCGTGTGTTCCGCGGGGGCCGTTCCGTCCGCGGGCCCGTCATTCGAGGAGTGCCCCATGCGCGTAGTCATCCCGGCGTTGCGTCATGTTGTTCTGCTGACCCTGGCGGGTGTGGCGTACCCGGTCGCGCCGGGGGCCGGCGCCTTCCCGTTCGCCACCGAGGTCGCGCCGTCACCCGTCGCCCTTGCCATGC
Source organism: Candidatus Eiseniibacteriota bacterium (assembly GCA_025453925.1). Taxonomy (GTDB): domain Bacteria; phylum JAFGKV01; class JAFGKV01; order JAFGKV01; family JAFGKV01; genus JAFGKV01. The sequence goes on from JALOPK010000026.1 coordinate 16,488, forward strand.
AATCCGCACTCGTCGAGCTGTCTGTCGCCTGTCGCGATCAGGGCCCCGGTCGCGCCGCGGAACTGGCGGTTGCGCGGGGGTTCTCCATTTCCGAGGGATGCATCCGTGTCGTGATCGAGCGGGATCCATGCGGGGAATGGGGCGACCTGTCGCTTCGCGCCCCCGGCGGTGCGATCACGGGGCGGTATGGCCGCCTCGTGGAAGTGGCGATCCCTATCGCCGCGCTGGAGGGGCTGTCCCGGATGCCGGGAGTACGCTGGGTCCGTCTGCCCTTCCGTCCCCTTCCCTGCGTCGTGAGCGAAGGAGTTGCGCTGACGGGCGCGGAGGCATGGCACGGGCGGGGCATCACGGGGGAGGGCGTCGAGGTCGCGATCATCGACGTCGGGTTCCAGGGTCTCGCCGCGGCGATTGCCTCGGGCGAACTGCCCGCCGACGTGACTACCATGGACTTTACCGGCTACGGTATGGAGTCGCTCAGCAAGCATGGGACGGTGGTGGCGGAGATCGTCCACGACATGGCGCCCGGCGCCCATCTCACGCTGCTCAACACGTACAGCGAAGTGCAGCTCGGCCAGGCGAAGGACTACTGCGTCCAGCATGGCATCCGGGTCGTGAACCACTCCGTCGGGTATGAGAACACCGGTGGCCACGATGGAACGGGCATCGTGTGCGAGGTCGCCGATGATGCGGCGGCCCAGGGCATTCTCTGGTGCAACGCAGCCGGCAACCATGCCCGGAAGCACTACCGGGGACCGTTCACGGATGCCGACGGAGACAGCCTACATGAGTTCGGGAGCGGTTCCTCGGGGGAGTTCAACTCCCTGGGGAACCTCAACGCCGGTTCTCCGATCTGGGTGTACATGAGCTGGTACGACTGGCCCACGACCTCGGAGGACTACGACCTCGAGCTGTGGGGAAATGACGGAACCTGGCGGCTCGTCCGGGCCTCCGCCACGCGCCAGACGGGGACCCAGCCTCCCACGGAAGAGATCATCGGCTACTCCGTACCCTTCGCAGGGCAGTACGGTGTTGCCGCCCGGAGCTACCGGACCACTGCCAGTCACGGGATCACGTTCCTCAGCGCCTACCAGGAACTGGGATGCCAAACCCCCGCCGGCAGCATCTTGCAGCCCGCCGACGCCGCGGGATCGTTCGCGGTGGCAGCCATCGACGAGGACCTGTGGACCACCGGACCACAGGATGGTTACAGTTCGCAGGGGCCGACCTACGATGGTCGCCCGAAGCCCGACATCTCCGGCCCTTCCGGGGTCTCGACCTGGACGGGCGGATCCGGCGCGGCCGTGGACAGCGTCTATGGCTGGGGACGGCTCGATCTTCCGCTGGAACTCGGCGGCGATCCCGCGGTTGCCGGGGCTGTTGCGCTCATGTCAGTCTCCCCGAATCCCTTCAACGGACAGATCCACCTCACCTTTGAACTGCGAGCGCCGGCCACGGCGGAATTCGGAATCTATGATGCCGCGGGGCAGCGAGTCGGCTCGGTGAGCGCTGGGTTCCTGCAGGCCGGGAGGCATGCGGTGTCGTGGGGCGGCACCGACGAGCATGGCGCCCCTCTCGGGCCGGGAACCTACTTCGTCACCCATGGCGGAGTCACCAGTCGGATCGTCCTCGTCCGCTGATTCGTTGAGAGGACCCGAAGCGGCTGACTCCGGTGGGAGGTCCTCCGCGGGAACAGACGGCGCGTTCTCCTCGCCGGGCGCGCCAAGGAGCCCGTTGGCAGGGGAGGACGCGCCCACTCTGAACACCGGGGCTTTCACGCGCAGCGGCATGCGGATTGACCCGCCGCCAGACCCCGTGTACACTGGAGTAGTCCTATGGCCCCTCGTGCCCACGGCATTGCGGCCTGGCGCCTATCCGGGAACTTGGAGGGAGCGTTGATGAATCTCGTCACCCTGCCCGTCTGGCTCGTCCTCACCGGCACATGCCTGGCATCCACGTACTTCGTCTCCCCAACCGGCAATGACGCGTGGCAGGGCACCGCGGCCCAGCCATGGGCCACCCCGGGGTTCGGCTCCAAGCACATGGCCGGGGGTGACACGCTCATCATCCTGTCGGGCGACTACGTCATGGCGGTCTTCCATGACGATATGCTCACTCCGCCGTCCGGAAGCCCCGGCGCCCCGACGGTGGTGATCGGCCAGGGTCCGACTCGGCCGCGGTTCCTGGGAACGGGCTCGCTGTTCTCCTGCATAAACATCGAAGACGGATCCCACATCGTGATCAAGAACCTGGAATGCACCAGCCTCATCGACAGCCCCTACAGCGGGGGCGCCCGCGCCGGCATCAATGCCGGCAGCGATGTGCATGACCTGGTCTTTGAAGACATCGAGATCCATCGCACGGAGCAGTTGGCGTTCAATCTGGGGGGCGATGCCGAGGACATCTCGATCCGGCGCTGCTCGATCCATCACAACGGCTACACGGCCCTGGGCGGACCCGGGGCACTCGGCGATGGATGGGTCAACGTGCTGATCGACAGTTGCTATCTGAGCTACTCCGGCCACTTCTACGACGGCCAGGATCAGCCTTCTCCGTGGGATCGCCCGGACGGTCTGGGTTTCGAGGCCTCGGAAGGTCCCATCGAGGTGCGGTACACCATCGCGGAGCACAATCGCGGCGACGGGCTTGACTCCAAATCGCGCCACACCTCCATTCATCATTGCGTGGTCGCCAACAACTTCGCCGACGGCGTCAAACTCTGGGGAGACAGCACGCGGGTTTCGAACACGCTCATCTATGGAACCGGCGACGGCGACAATACGCCGACGCCCTGGTGTCTGCTCGTCATCGGCACCGACGATGCGGGGGGACTCTTCGAAATCACCAACGTGACCATGTGGGATTCGCCCGCCCGTCATCCCCACTACACGGCCAGCATCCAATACGACGAGGCGACCACACCGACGACACTGGTATTGAAGAACGTAATCGTGTCAGGCCT
>JALOPK010000251.1 GCA_025453925.1 Candidatus Eiseniibacteriota bacterium
TTTCTTTGCTACCGGTCGTTCCCCACCCAGACGGGGCTCGACCATGCCTGGTGCCCGTCGGCCTGCCTGACGCGGGCATAGTAGTAGTCGCCCGGCGTTGCGGCGCTGCTGTCAGTGAAATCCACACGCTCCACGAGTCCGTCCGTGGAGAATGCCCTGTGCACCGACCCGTTCTTGATGATCTCCAGGTGTTCGACGGGTGCGGTCCCCAGCACGGCCAGTGTGCCACTCCTCGGCCCACGGCACGCCGAATCGGGCAGAACATCCCCCATGGACGAGCCACCCACCGTGAACTGCAGGAGAATCCTCGCGCCTGAGGTCCCATACACATGGCGTGAGGTGAGTGCGCCCCAGATTGCTTCCCTCGTCAGCGTGTCGGCCTGAAAGGCCACCAGACCCTGGGTGTTGCCGGAACTCCACCGACCAGGATGCCCGACATGGCCATCCCCCGAGGCAATAAGACCAAGGCGGTATCCACGAGCCAGGGCGTCCTGGACAAACTTGCCCTCGGCCGGGGAGTAGATCATGCCCGCGCACCCGAAGCACTCGGAATTCCCATGCACTGAGTAGACTTCCACGAGCATCTCCTGCTCGGGCGGCGGGTGGTGGCTCCAATCTGTTCCGACAGGGCCGCCACCGACATGGTGCGCGACGGTGATTGCGTTCCATGGCTTGATCGCCGCCCACAGTTCTTCCGGGGTGTCGGTGGCGGCATCGTCAAATGGAAACACGGCTCCAGCCTCTCCGGGGAAGTACACATTGCGGTGGCCGTAGGTCCAACTGGTCCACTCGTAGCCCAGGAGCGTGACGAATCTGCCGGGAGCATGAAAGGCCGAGGTCTCCGTCGTCACACTATCCCAACCACCGCCCCGCAATGGCCGGAATCCCCACGCGTCATGATCGGTGACTGACGCCACATCGAGGCCGGCCGTATCCCTGGCGTAGCGATAGTAGTCGCCCGGGGTCCCCGTACCGTCGCTGAGGCCGGTGTGACCGTGGATGTCGCCCCAGAACACGCGGTGGAATACGCCTCCTGACCCGCAGAGTATGGGGTTGGAGGATGCCCGCATGCCGGAGAGGCTGTCGGAGACGTGGAAAACCACGAGCCCGGGAACGGGGATCGTGGCGGCGAAACGGGAGGCACCCCTGTCGACGGGCGTGAGTTCCAGCGAAGGAGGCGCGGAGGCCTGGCCGTCACTCGATAACGCGATGACGCCGACGTACCCACCGTCGCAATTGCCGGCCTCATCAAGGGCTGCCACCGTCACCTCGAACTCCTGCCCCGGGGATACCAAACTCGGCGCGTTGACCCAGAGCGTGACCGCCGGACGTGCGATGACCCGTAGGCCGGGTTGCCGCGAGATCTCCCCGAATACGCCGTCGCCGTCACCGTCGGTCTTCACGAAGAACTCCTGATGCTGTTCCGCGTAGGGCTCCACCTGGGCCGAGCCTGCGGGGTGGACGCCTCCTCCGGTATCACCGTAGCGTATGGTGACCTCCTCGCCCTGGCGGAGAGTGTCTCCCCGCACTTCCACCAGCACGTAGTTGCGTGCTGGATCCGCGAAGGGCACGAGGCTGCAGGGGGCAGCGCTGGATACGCTGCAGAATCCGGGCATGTCGGGATGGGAAATCTGGGGTGGGGACCACTTCCAGAAGGGGCTGATCTGCAGCACGATTCCCCCGCCCGGGGGGAGGCCCTCCCGGCCGGTTCTGTAAATGATGTCCCATGTACCGAGGGAGCCGGCGACCACGGGTTCGGCAGGGATCATCACGGCGGTGCCACGCCCGTCTTCGGCGGAGGGATCCGCGGGCTCGGGAGCATCCGTGCGGGCGCAGGAAAGCAGGAGCACCACCAGGAGCATTCGCTTCATTGACTTCTCCCTCCATAGGGTACGAGTTGCACGATACAAGAAAGCCTGCAACCCCCGGTGAGGAAACCGCGGTGCGTCCCCCAGCCGTGAGACGCGGGGGTCGCCTCTGCGGCGATGGAGGTGTCGCCATGCGCAGATTCCTTCCCATCGTTGATGGATGCTCCGTCGAGGATGGGCCACTTCGCACGATACGCAGCCCCTTTGATGACTCCTTCGTGGCCGAGGCGGGTTGGGGCGATGATGCTCTTGTGGGCCGCGCCATCGAAGCAACGGCCCGCGGCGCGCGCACCATGCGGGATCTGGCGCTGTATACGCGGCAGGAGATTCTCCGGCGGACCTCAAACCTGCTTTCCCTTCGCACAGAGGAGTTGGCCGAGATCATCGCGAGAGAAGCGGGCAAGCCAATCCGGCATGCCCGGGCCGAGGTATCCCGGGCGGCGGTCACCTTCTCTCTCGCGGCCGGAGAGACGTCGGCACTGGCGGGCGAGGTATTGCCGCTGGATGTGAGCCCCAATGGCAGGAGGCGGCTCGGCATCACCAGGAGGATGCCCGTCGGCGCCATCGCGGGGATCACGCCGTTCAACTTTCCCTTGAACCTGGTTGCCCACAAAGTGGCGCCGGCCTTGGCGGCGGGCAACGCAATCCTCGTGAAGCCCGCGTCCGCAACTCCTCTCTCCGCGCTGCGCCTGGCGGAGATCCTCGGCGAGGCGGGCCTGCCTCCTGGTGGATGCAATGTCGTGCCGTGCAGCGCCCGGGACGCCGGGGCGCTGGCGAGCGATGAGCGAATCGCGATGATCTCCTTCACTGGAAGCGCCGAGGTGGGATGGGGCATCAAGGCTGCGTGCGGCAAGAAGAGGGTTTGTCTTGAGCTTGGCGGAAACGCGGCCGTGATCGTGGAACCCGATGCCGATTTGGTCCACGCGGCGAAACGGATCGCAGCGGGAGGCTACGCCTATGCCGGCCAGGTCTGCATCTCGGTACAGCGGGTGTACGTGCACCACAGTGTGCGCGATGCGTTCCTCGCATGCTATCTGCCGGAAGTCGAAGCACTGGTCATCGGCGACCCCATGGATCCGGCCACCGACGTCGGCCCTGTGATTGACGACGACGCCGCGTTGCGAATCGAGGAATGGATCGGCGAGGCGGTGGATGCGGGGGGAGCTCTGCTGGTGGGCGGTGGGCGTCGAGGCAGGATGGTGGAGCCGGCGGTGCTGGCCGATGTGCCCGGGGCATGCCGTGTCGTCGTCGAGGAGGCGTTTGCGCCATTGACCGTGGTGCAATCCTACGGGAACCTGAAAGAGGCACTGAGCGCGGTGAACAGCTCTCGATTCGGCCTGCAAGCCGGGATCTTCACCACCAGGCTCGACACCGCCCTGGCGGCGTTCGATGCGCTGGAGGTCGGCGGCGTCATCGTGAACGATTCCTCAGTGTTCAGGGTCGACAGTATGCCATACGGAGGGGTAAAGGATTCGGGTCTCGGACGGGAGGGTATCGCGTCGGCGATCCACGAGATGACGGAGCCGCGTATCATGGTGGTGGAGATGCCGCAGCCGGCGGCCTGAGCCCGGGGGCTCCTCGGCTGGTCCCAATGGGACGCCCCGGGGCGGCCTCCATTGAAGAGGCGATGAACAGCCAGGAAGAACGGGCGGGCCGGCCTCGCTCGGAGGACACAGGGAGGAGGGTTTGGGGTTCAGTGCGGCCGCTGAGGTCGGGGGGCCCCCTCAGAATTCTCAGTGTTGAGAGTACATCCAAATGTAGCCACGCCGCCCTGCGGCGTGCCGCCGGGCGCAGAGCCGCGGGGCCAAGGCCTATGGCATTCGGATGAGGAAGACAGAGGTGCTCTCAAGCATGTGGGGCCACCATGGGGAGCGAGGCGGCGTCAGATCCTTCAGGATGGTGAGTTCGGCACCCAGCCGTCCGAGGGGCGACCGTTCCTGGTCGCCCGGGTGCCGGGTCGTTGCCGATATCACCATCGGTTTCGGGTTCGACGCCCGACCGGCGAATTCGGCGGCGAGAGCGACCACCAACGCGACTGCGAGAGCGATGGGTTGGCGACGGGTCGGCGGAACCACGCGCTCTCAAACAAGTGCAGCGTGTGCCATGTGCTCCCGCACGCTACCGTGTTCCCGCTCACCTATCCATCCTTCCATGCTCGCCGTTTCTGATTCTGCGCTCCTGCTGACGCCGGAAGCTGACCGCAGAGTGGTTCCCGCACCGGCGATCCGCCCGAGTGCCGCTTGTTCCACCCCCTATTCCCAGTTCGTGATGTCGTCGGTCGTCAGTTCCACGCCGTCCGGTCCCGCGGAGATGAGCTCATAGTCGAGGCCCTTCCTGGGCGACGGGCTGCGGTAGAGGTAGGGCTTACCCCATGGGTCTTTCGGCACTATCGGCCGCCGCACGTAGGGGCCGTCCCATCCCGGTGGCAGGGGCTCGGTGGATGGCGGTTCGATCAGGGCGCCAAGCCCCTGTTCCGTGGTCGGGAACGCGCCGTTATCCAACTCGTACATGTCCAAGGCAGCAGGGATGTTCAGCAGCACGTCCGTACGGGCCGCTGCTATCTTCGCCTTCCTGGCCCGACCTGAAAAGCGAGGCACTACCATGTAGGTGAGCGCGGCGAGAATGACAAGCACGAGCAGGAGCTCCAGCAGAGTGAAGCCCCGCCGGGGGGAATAGCTGCGCATGATGCACCTCACGTTGGCAGGTCTATCTGGAACGCCGGCATCAGCATCGCCTGCGCCAGAAAACCAATCAGCACCGCCGCGAAAGCAAGCAGCACCAGGGGCATCCAGCGGGCCAGACGCTCAAGCCGTCTTGTGAGCAGGACCTCCGCGTGCCCGGCCAAAGACGCGAAGGCCTGCGGCATGGTGCCGGACACCTCGGCCAGGCCGAGCACCCGGGACGTGCGTGAGGGGAGCCACTGCGCGCGGCGCGCCGCCGCACCAGGAGCATCCCCTGCTTTGACCCTGCGGGCCAGTTCGGTGGCAACCTCCCGCCAGTCATCGGGTGTGACAACCACTGCGGCGATCTCCAAGGCTCTGTCCAGAGGAATCGATGCGCGGGACAGGATGGAGAGGACGCCGAAGTACTTCCAGGCCTCGGCCAGCCGCACTGTTTCGGCGAGCCCCGGGATGCGCGATGAGATCGTGCGCAGGCGCTCATGGTTCGAGACGGACCAGACCGTGAGACCGAGAACGGTTGCCGCGACCAGCCAGACGACGGCGGAGCCGCCCGCGCGCCCGATCCAGAGCGCCACCCGGGTGGCCAATGGGGGAGCAGAGCCGAGCTCTTCGGACAACGCGGAAACCGTGGGAAGCACCACGCGAAACAGGATCACGCCGGTCAGGATCGTGGAGCCCAGCACCAGCAGCGGGTACGAGGTGACTCGGGTCACTCGATCGCGCCATGCATCTTCACGCTCAAGTTGCGCGGCGATCATATCGAGGCCCTCCGACGGCCGCTCTTGACCATGGCCGCGATGAGGGCTTCCGGAGAGCCGGCACCGGCCTCGCCGGCCACGAGATCAACCGCCGCGGCCAGCGGGACCCCGTGCCGCAGCAGCAGCGCCAGGTCGCCGCAGTACTCAACCCGCTGTCGGGAGTTCATGCTGTCGGGACACCCATGACGCGGGCGAGCTCGGCGTTTGTGGTCACCCCGTCCTCGATCATGCAACGCGCCTGTGTTTCCAGCGATGCCGCGCCGGTGCTCTCGATCCGCCGCCGCAGCTCATCCTCCGAAGCGCCTCGGCGGATCGCCGTTCTCAACTCCTCCTTGACCCGGGTCACTCTGAATATGCCGATCCGGCCGTGATAACCGGAGCCGCCGCATGCCGGGCACCGCACATCCCGGGAAACGGTGACTCCCGTGCAGGAGTCGCACCGCCGACGCACGAGACGCTGGGCGATCAGTGCCCGCAGCGCTGCGGCCAGGAGTTCCCGCTCCATGCCGAGCTGATTCAGCCTGGTGACCGCCTGGGCCTCGTCATCGGTGTGCAGACTGGTCAGCACGAGGTGTCCGGTGAGGGCGGCCTGCATCGCGATCCTGGCGCTTTCCGCATCGCGCATCTCCCCGACGAGTATCACGTCGGGATCATGACGCAGTACGGCGCGCAGCGCCTGGGCGAAGGAGAGTTGCGGGCCGACTTCCACCTGCACGGCTCCCGGAATCTGGATCTCCACGGGATCTTCCACGGTGATGATCTTCTCAGTGGATGGAACGCCGGTACGCAGGAGTACGTGCAGCGTAGTGCTCTTGCCGGAACCGGTCGGCCCGCATGCCACCAGCAGGCCGCTCCGCACGCGCATGACGTCCCCGAGTATCTCCCTGGCCTCCGGGGAAATCCCCAGGTCCTGAAGCACGGGGAACTCTGTGGGGGATGGCAGGAATCGAACGTGAACCGCCTCTCCGTGCGGCGTGGGGAGCACCGAAATCCTGAGATCTCGGCCGTCGGTGCGGATCCTGCCCTCTCTGGGGATCATCGACGGCGTGGGATCCAAGCCAGCCATGACCTTGACCCGGGCGGCAATTCGTCGCCCATGCTTGGCGAGATCATGCGGCGCCGGCACTGGCTGCAGCAATCCATCGATCCGGAGCCGGATGCCGAGGCAATCAAGGGACGGTTCCACGTGAAGATCTGTTGCCCTTCGCCTGCCGGCTTCGGCGATGAGTTCATCGACGAACCGGACGACGCCCGCGTCCGGCGGCAGCACCGATTCACCCTCGGAGCCGGGCGCATCCTCCGCGGCGATAGCCGCCGCCCCGATGCCGTAGAGCCGGACGAGCTGGGTGCGAAAGACCTCGGGGGCGACCGTGACTACCCCGACCCGCACCCGGGTGAGCTGCTCGATCTCCGCCCGGGCAGAGGAGGACAGAGGCTCCGCGGCCACCAGGGAGACGAGATCGCCGATGACTTCCATCGGAGCCACCGCATAGTGCAGGGCGACGGATCTGGGGATTCCGTTGACGTTTGTTGAAGCCGGCATGGGGGCTGCCCTCCGGAGTAACTCGCCGCTACTCAGCGCGCCGTTCGTGGAGTACCGTGGAACCTGCCGTTCGAAGCCGTCTTCCCTGCGGGGTTGCGTAACCGGGATGCCCTCACTGCGTGCAACGCTTCTCTTCGCTTCGCGCGTGATCTGAACGCCGGCCGCACCGGCGGGCCGACCTGCTCCCCAACCAGGTTTCTAGTGGATGCCAGTGAGGTTGCCGTCACGGTACTCGAAATCCGGATCTCGCTCGGGAGTGTGGCACTGCAGGCAGACGGTCGGCCCGACGCGCGGGAACCGGCGAGCCTTCTCCGAGGCGGCCTGCGTCACTCCCGATAATGCCTCTTCGCCCTTGGTGCGATACATGACGTGGAGGCTCCCCTGCCCATGGCACTGCTCGCACTGCACATTGGCGAGCTCGGGATTCACCTTCAGGCTGATGAATCCCGTCGGTTTGCCATAGCCGGTGCTGTGGCAGCGAACGCATTCGGGGTCGAAGTGCTTCTGCTTCTGTTCCAGAGTGACCATGGCATGGGCATGCTTCGAGGCCAGCCACCGTTCGTACACGCCGCTGTGGCATGCTCGGCACTGCTGGGCGCCTGAGTAGCGGTAGTTCATCTGCGTGGGGGGCGGCGCGGCGGGGTGCTGGCCGCGGGAATCCGCGTAGTACCGCGTGACGCGGGCACCGTAGTTGGCCACGATCTGCTTGATCTCCGGGTCTTCGGGAGTGTCCGTGCCGAGGCCGACCAGCGTGCCCGTGGATTTGCCCTTGCCGCGGAGCCCGGTCATCTGCAGGCGACCGACCCGCTTACCCTGATCGCCCGCCTGCACCAGAATCGTGTTCCCCACGCGCTGGGGTTCCTCAGTCAGATGCGAGCCGTGTCCCGCGACGATCACGTCAATCCCCGGCACCTGCTGGGCCAAGGAAAACGCACCGCCCCACCCGAGATGCGCCAGCACCACCACGATGTCGGCCTTGGCGGCGACTTCCGGCACCAGCTGCTTGGCCCATTGCATGGGGTCCTCAATCCGGAACCCCAGAGTGTCGATGACTCCGGGAGCGGTGAGCATGGTCAGGCCGATGACGCCGACGCGGGTGGTTCCGATCGTGACGATCTCATAGGTCTTGGTCAGCCGCGCGCCGGTGGCAGGGTCGGAGATGTTGGCCGCCAAAAGGGGAAACGGCATGCTCTTCAAGATCGAATCCACGAACGCGCGCCCAAGCGCAAGTTCGCGTTCGCCAAGCGCTCCCGCATGATACCCCGCCTTGGCCATGGTCTCCAGGACCGTCTCCGCCTGCATTCGCCCCTGCACGTTCGGCTGACCGGAAAAATCACCCGAGTCAACCAGCAAGAAATCTCCCTCAGCCCTGATCCGATTCAGATAGGTGGCCCGCC
>JALOPK010000252.1 GCA_025453925.1 Candidatus Eiseniibacteriota bacterium
GATCTTCGGGAAAGCAGAGGCCACAGTAGCCAGAGCCAGCGTCACCGTAAGGACTCCCATCAGTGCGAGAACGCGTCTACTCCTCATCGGCATACCTCCCCAGCTCGCCGTCCTTCAAGAACCGGTCAACTTCATCTTCGGTGGGAACGGGGCCAAGGTACACCGAACCGGTTCCTCCGGTACTCACCACCTTTGATGACTTGAAAGCGGCGGATGAGCCCGCCGTCTCGGCGTACTCACCGTCATCCGAGCCGACGAGTTGTCCCAACGGCTTGGAGAGATCAGCGAGCTTGAGGCCGCCTTCGTTCTCCACGACGAAAAGATCGTCTGAGAGAGAATCGCGGCGGAAGCGGAGCCGTTCGAGGATCACCAGGGGAGATGCCCCCCGCCCGGACACGACGGCCGAACTCCACGGGCTTTTCCCGCCATCGTGGCGGAAGGCGATACGCGCGGACGTGCTGCCGTCCCAAAGGGGGCGCGACAGGGTACGGACAACCAGCGACTCGGGTGCGCCGTTTCCCATAAGGGTGAGGTACCCGCGGCCCAGCGCGCACTCAATCTGAAGCCTGGTCCCGCTCTGCGCGGATGGAACCCACAGCGGCACAAGCAGATCCGTCAGGAGATAGAGCTCGGCCATGGTCAGTTTGGGCCCGGGAGCGAACTCGCTGGGGCGGCCACCCATGAACTTCACGACTCCCTTGCCTGTCCACAACAGCTCCTCGGGACCGGGAGGGACTGTCCCCGTGGAACGTCGGTTGATCACGCGTACTTTGGCTTCTTTGGCGAGAACACGACCCTCCCAGAGGGGCCGGGAACCCGTTCCGGGCAGGATTCTCAACTCACAGGTCGCTCCATCTCCTGCAAACAGCGCCGCCGTCGCGGTGGGCCAGGAACCGGCCCACGACGGGCTGACCAGAATGCATGCCAGCGTTGCGAGTACTCTCATCTATTCGTTCCCTCCTCCCGCGGTCGGACCTTTGCGTTTGACGTTACCACCGGGCCCTTTCCGCGTCAAGCCGCGCAGAATGCCGACGCCGAGGAGAGTCTCCATGGTCGAACGGACCCAGCTCTTGTCCCTCTCGGGAGGAAGATCCTCAGCCGACTTGCCCGATGCGGCGAGACGCTGGCGATTCATCTCCAACCTGGCGTGGACGATATCCGTCAAGGCCTCCAGGATAGCGCCATTGGCCTCGATGACGAGCTTGAATGCATCGCGGTTGACGACCGCGACGAGGCAATCCTCAGCGGCGCGGACTGTCGCGTTCCGGGACTCCCCGGTCAGCAGACTCATCTCACCGAAGTAGTCATGCCGTCCCAACACCGCGACCTCGATTTCGGATCCCCGCTCGTTGCGGATCAACACCCCGGCGCTGCCCTGCAGGATGATGTAGAAGCAGTCGCCTGACTCGCCCTGCGTCACGAGATTCTCTCCCGAGGCGTAGCTCTGCAGCCCAACCTCGGGCGCGAGACGCTCCATGTCGGGCTCGCTGAGGGGCTGCAGGATCGCCACCTTGCGCAAGGCCTCCAGGATATCCGCCCGCATCCGACGGCCCTTGTCATCCGATTCCTTCCTGGACAACGGCCTCAGCGTGACGTCGCGAATCGGGAACGGGATCTCGATGCCGTGCCTGCGGAAGTAGTACCACACCCGCGCTCTCACCGCGTCCTGGATAACGTCGCGCTTACGGAAGTCATCGATCCAGAACCGAAGCTCGTATCCCACGGAGAAATCATCGTAGGTCCTGAGGAGCACATCCGGAGCGGGGTCGGTGAGAACGCCGTGACGCGCCGCGTCCCTGGCGAGCTCCAGTAGTACCTGCTTCACCTTGTTCGGGGGCGCCGCGTAGCTCACGCCGACGGGAAAGCGCTCGCGGTGGAGTCGCGCCGGCTTTGAGTAGTTCACCAGTTGACCCTCGGCGAGCACGCTGTTGGGAACGACAACGTAGTCATTGTCGCGCGTCCAGATGCGCGTGGCTCTCCAGCTCATCTGGTCGACCATTCCCTCCTTGTCACCCACCTGAATCCAATCGCCCACTTCGAACGGTTTCTCCACGAAGATGGTGATACCCGCCAGAATGTTGTTGAGGGTGCTCTGGAGAGCGAGCCCGACCACTGCGGAAAGAATGGCGCTGGTAGTGAGAAGTGATCCGAGTCCGACGCCGAACCCCACCTTCAAGACCGCCATGACCACGATCACGATGAGCAGCACGCGGATGATGTCCCGCAGGATCATCGGGAAACTCTGGCGCCGGGACGCCGGCACCATCCAGGCGAAGAGAAATGGCTCGAGAGTCTGCACGAGCAGCACGAGAACCCACAGCGCCAGAATGCCATTCACCGCGCGCAGGGTGCCGGGTTCCGTCAACGGGTGGACGGGGCCGAGGAGTCGTGGGTCGGCCAGCACCCCCAGCACCAGTCGGACAAGGGTGGTGAGCACGACCAGGGAGGACAGGTTCTTCCCCTTCTGCACCCGCAGGCCGCCGTAGATGATCGCCCGGACAACGAGCATACCGACCACTATGCCCATGGATATGACGAGGGATGTACCCCACTCAGGCATCGCCAACCTCCCCATATGCGGGCTCGAACAGCTCCACCTCCTGTTGCCGACCACGAATCTTGCTAGATCCATGAGGCGAAAAACGGATGTTGGTCCGAACGCTCTCGAGCGTGGTCTTCGTGACGAGTATGCTGGTGTTGAGCTCCTTGTTCAGCGCTTGAACCCTGCTGGCGGTGTTTACCGTATCGCCGATGGCGGTATACTCCATGCGCTCCTTGCTGCCGATGCTCCCGACCACTGCAGGCCCCGTGTTGATCCCAACGCCAAGACGCAGGGCGGGCCATCCCCGTTCAGTCCAGCGCGCATTCAGCTCGTTGAGTCTCTCGATCATTGCCAACCCCGTCTGCACGGCGCGGTCGGCGTGGTCGGGAACGTGGCCCGGAGCTCCGTAGAAGACCATCATCCCGTCACCGAGGAACTTGTCCAGCGTCCCCCCGTGGGCAAAAACCTCACCGACCATGACGCTGAGAAACTCGTCGAGGATGGCGACGACCTCCTCCGGCGTCTTGGTTTCGGAGAGTGTCGTGAAGCCTCGGATGTCGCAGAAAAGGACCGTGATTTCACGTTGCTCTCCCTTGAGCCTGACTTCACTTGGATCACGGAGCAGTTCCTCCACGACCTGCCGGCTCACGTAGCGGGAGAAGGTTCGACGGTATCGCCGCTTCTCCCGGCCTTCCGAGAGATACAGTGCGACGACGTGCCCGGCGATTCCCAACGCCAGCGCCAGAAGCGGAAGCGACAAGCCCATCCACCACCCCTGATCCAGCATCGCCACGCACACCGCCGCGTAGACGCCGCCAAGCAGCGCCGATGACCCCAAACCAATCGGGGTGGACCAACGCCGCAACGCGACGCCGGCGAAAACCGCCAACGCCCCGGCAACGAGCACGGCGGCGCCGGGCCATGCAATCCGGACAAAAGCGCCGGCGAGTATGTTCTCCAGCGCGGTGGCCTGGATCTCGACGCCCGGCACGCTGGTCCCCATGGGACAGGACACGAGATCGAAGAGCCCTGAGGCAGTCAGCGCGATGATCACCATGCGGCCCTCAAATACCTCCGGAGTCACCGGCGGCAGTGTGCCGTTCCGCCAGTGGGGCTGCGTGCCCTCTTCCTCCGCCAACGCGGCATGAAGTACCGACGAGAATGGTACCGGAGAGTGCGGCGTGGAGAACCGGAGCAACGCCTGCGCTCGAGCGTCGACGGGAATGCGAGGCCCTTGGTCCCCCAGCGCGACTTCGCCGTCGTCGCACCGCAGATCGGAGGAAGACGCCCCCTGCGTCCAGAGATACATCGCCACACTCAGTGCAGGCACCGACATGCCCTCACCGGAGAGCACGATGGGCACCCGCCGCGCGACGCCGTCCATGTCGCGTGGAACGTTGACATGTCCCAGGCAGTCGCACGCCTCGAGCAAGGCAGGAAAGGGAGTGATGAGTCGCTCATGAGGTTCCTGCTGCACTCCGCAAGGTACGCCGAATCTCTCCGAGACAACGGCGCGGATACTGTCGGGCGTGGCGAATCCGGTCCGGCCCAAAGCAGCCACCGAGTGGCAGTTGTTTCCGGCCAGCATGACGGCGCGGACCAGTCTGCGATCGTCTTCCGGGCTCGTCGCGCTCTCCACTGGGAAGTACAGGTCAAATCCCACAACCTGTGCTCCCGCCCTCACCAGATAGTCGATCACGGGAGGATAGACGGATCTCGGCCACGGCCACTTGCCGAACTTGAAGGAATCAGCCCCGTACGAGATGTCATCAACGGCGACGATCACGACCCTCGCCGAGTCGGGAACCGCCAGCGGCACCATGCGCTGTGCGGTGTCCATGAGCATGAGTTCCACACGCTGCATCGGTCGGGTGAGGGAGAGGAGTGCGGCCGCCATCACCGCAACGAGCGACACGGCCGCCAGTTCGACCCGTGGAGCCTTCAGGCGCCGTGCGGGACGATTCTGCTGTCCCTTCTCCATGTCGCTCCTCCCCGGTGAGGGTGATCCGTGTTGAAGTGGAGGCCGCGGGACTCCTTGCGCCAGGCCGCGCTCTCTGCGATCAGCCTGCCCGTCTGCAGGATGTTTCTGAGCTCCATGACCTCCCGGGCGGGAGTCTGCGACGCCAGCTCCCTGACCGGATGGGCAAGACGGTCGAGGAGAGTGATTGCATCGGTGATGCCGCGATCGGACCGCACGATGCCCACGTTGCGCCACATGCACTCGCGTGCCTCGACTCGAAGGTCCTCTGCCGCGCGCACCGTGTCAGGTGCCCGGGCGTACGACGCGACCGTCTCGGGAGACGGAAGCCGGCGGGACGGACAAACCTCGCACATCGCCGAGACGGAGGCGGCAACCCTGGTGGCGAACACGATGGCCTCGAGCAGTGAGTTGCTTGCCAGCCGGTTGGCCCCGTGGAGCCCCGTGCAGGCAACCTCACCGCAGGCGAACAGCCCCGCGACATCGGTCGCTCCCATCCCGTCGGTGGTCAACCCGCCGCAGAAGTAGTGGGCAGCGGGAACGACCGGGATCGGATCCCGGGTGAAGTCGACACCCGCGTCGAGGCATTTCCGGTAGATGCCCGGAAATCGATTTCGCGCGAAATCGTGATCAAGAACTGTCACATCGAGGTATACGCACGGCAAACCCCGCGCCTTCATCTCCTGGTCGATGGCTCTGGCGACGATGTCCCGTGGCGCGAGTTCGCTGCGGGAATCATACCGATGCATGAACAAGGTGCCGTCG
>JALOPK010000027.1 GCA_025453925.1 Candidatus Eiseniibacteriota bacterium
CGTTGGCGGCGTGCTCTTCGGCATGACCCTGGCGTTGCTCCTTCGATCAGGTGCCGCAGACATGGAGGTGCCGTCCGACCGGCGGACGGTGGTGACACTCCTCATCGGATTCGTGGGCTACCTCGCTCTGCACACCATCTGGATCATCCTCGCATCGCGCTGATCCCATGACCTCCGTTCACGGCCAGCTCATCGACTACGTCATCGTGGCGGCCTATTTCGCCGGCATCCTCGCGTTTGGCAGCTTCTTCAGCCGGTACACCAAGTCCACCCACGATTTCTTCCTTTCGGGCCGGCGCTTCTCCTGGTGGCTAATCGCCTTCTCGTGCATCGCCACGACCGTCGGTTCCTACTCCTTCATCAAGTACTCGGCCGCCGGATTCCAGTACGGCCTCAGCTCCGGCATGACCTACTTCAACGACTGGTTCATCATGCCCCTCTTCCTCCTGGGCTGGATTCCCATCATCTACTTCGCCCGGGTGGTATCTATCCCCGAGTATCTCGAACGCCGATTCGACCGGCCGACACGGCTGATCGCTCTCCTGTTCATCATGGTGTACACGATCGGGTACATCGGGATCAACCTGTACACCATGGGCGTGGCGATGCATGCCATCATACCCGGCCTCACCGAGTTCCAGTGGGCCATGGTGATCGCCGGCGTCACCGCGGTGTATGTCGCGTTCGGCGGCCAGACAGCCGTCATCATGACCGACCTCGTCCAGGGCGTTCTGCTCTTGGTTGCCGGCCTGGTGCTGGGAGGTCTCTGCATCGGCTATCTCGGCCGGCACAACGGGCAGGGCCTGAGCGGGATTGCCGCATTCTGGCAAGGCCTCCCGGACGGGCATCGGCTTCCCTTCTCGGGGTTCTCGACCCCTGAGAAGTTCCCCATGGTGGGGGTATTCTGGCAAGACCTGTTCGGGGCGTCGATGTTCTACTATTTCGGCAACCAGGGCCTCATCCTGCGCTTCCTCTCCGTGAAGAGCGTTCCCGAGGGGCGCAAGGCTGCCGTCGCCGTCATGGTCGTGCTCGTTCCTCTGGCCGCCATCGCCGTCTCAGTCGCGGGGTGGGGCGGGCGGAGTCTTCAGACCTTCGGCCTGTTGCCCCCGGGAGCGGATCCCAACCAGATCTTTGTCATCGTCATGGACCTGGTCGCGCGGCCGGGGATGTTCGGGTTCATCCTCGCGGCCCTCACCGCGGCGCTCATGAGCACGATCGATACCCTGATCAACGCGGTCGCATCCCTTGTGGTGAACGATTTCTTGCGCCCGCTGGTCGCGCCCGGCAGATCGGATCGATCATATCTGTCTTTCGCCCGGGCAGCCTCGGTCCTGACTGCCATCGTCGGCCTGGCGTTGGTTCCGCTGTTCATGCGGTTCGACTCCATCTATGTGGCGCACGCCAGCTTCACTGCGGCCATCAGCCCCCCGATGGTGGTGACGGTGATCGCCGGCCTCATGTGGCCCCGGTTCTCCGCGCGGGCAGCCAGGACGACGCTGCTTGCGGGTGGCCTGATCATGGCCTTCTCGATCTGGCAGCCGGCTGTAATCGCCCCGTTCGCCTTCCTTCATGGCATGGGTCGCGGTCAGGGGCTCACCTACATGCGGGCGCTGTTCGGGTTCGCCGCGTGCGCGCTCCTCGCGGGAGGAGCCACGGTGTGTTGGCCCGAGAGGGACCGCGCCCGCATCCGGGGCCTGTGGATCGGCACCATCGCGGACGCCAAGCGACGGTTCAAAGGCGGCGAGCCCGGCGATCGGCACGCCGGGAAGCGGGTGCGGCTGCGGTTTTCGCCGGAGTCCCCCGGGGAGGTCACCCGCATCGAGGACGAGGAGTTGCCCGTGGCCCGCGTGGGCGCCGGGACAGCAGCCCTGCTCGCGGCGCAGGATGGTGACCGGGTATACGTGTCAGACCCGCGCTGGTGGCTGGGCGGCCTCAACTCGTTCCACGCGATCCTCCGGGTGAACCCCGAACTGCAGGGCGTGCTCGCCGCTCCCGAGAGCTGTGCCCGCAACGCCCATTTCTCACCGAGTCGGCCCATCACCGTCGAGAAGATTATCTGAGCCCGCCGCCGGGCCGGGCGAGCGTCGCGGAGGGTCTAGGGTGCAGCCGAGTTTCCCCGAGGTAGCTGCTGGATTCGGGGCCTCTCCGCCCACAGTCCCGGGTGCAGAGCTGCGGCGGGGACACGACATACTCTCGAACAGGCCGCACCCTCTCTCCATCGAGGGGAGAAAGTGTGGACGGTCGCGGGGCGGCGTGGGTTCCGTTGCCTGCGCGCGTCTCGTGTGCGACATTGAGCCCCATGGTGGTCCAAGGCCTGGATTTCTCCACAGCCCGAAGGGGTGCAACAATGACTCGATTGATGCGCATGGTGCTGGCGGTGACGCTGGTTTTCGTGATCGGAGCGGAGGCGAAGGCCGGCACGGTCGCCGTCTCATTGTTCGGCGGCCTGCCGCTGACGTATGCGAAGTATGCGGTTTCCTCCAACGCCGTGGAGTTCGTTGATACCAAACTGGACGACGTCTCTCTGCTGACCGGGGCGCGACTGATCTGGATGTTCAGCAACCCATCCTTCATCGGGGTCGATGTCTCCGCCCGCAGGTACCGGATGGACCTGGAATCTGGCAGGGAAGACCTTGGTACGGTGGAGATAACGCCCGTGCTGGT
The DNA here is from genome assembly GCA_025453925.1 of Candidatus Eiseniibacteriota bacterium. Classification (GTDB taxonomy): domain Bacteria; phylum JAFGKV01; class JAFGKV01; order JAFGKV01; family JAFGKV01; genus JAFGKV01. The sequence continues at coordinate 2,665 of JALOPK010000027.1, forward strand.
GGGCGTTACCTTCAGGAAGGTCCGGCAGGACCCGGGGCTCGCGGCCCACGGAGGCCTGGCGATGGGGATCGGCTTGAACAACCTCGCCAAGACAGCGTATCTCGACTCTCTGGAGGCCATAGATCCCGTGGATCCCACTGATCCCGGTCTGAACGTGCGAGTCAAAACCTCCTTCGCCATGGATTTCGACTTCGGGCTGGACTACTTCCTGACCCGATTCCTCGCGGTCGGTGCGGTCGTTCGGTTCGAAGGGTGCTCCGTGCCGACTGACGGCTGGCACGGAGTGGAGCACCTCTACATCGAGAGTTCGAACTTTCAGTTCACGCTGGCAACGACGTTCTGGCTTCGCTCGTAGCGGAGCCTCCGGTCGCGGGGCTGCGTATGGGCCCGGCGAGACGCGGGGAGCTATCATGTCGACGTAACGGCGGAAGCCGCGCCCAGCGACCCCGCCGTCGGTTCGTGTCGGCGCCGGCTGACCTCGGGAGGCGCCATGTGACTCCCCCGTCGGACGGACCAACCTGGAGGTGGACATGCTGAGTCATCTGCACACCCATGTGGTGAGCGAACTGCAACAGAGCTCGCGCACGGACACTGTGTTCGTGGTCACCGCAGTGCTGTTCAACCTGGTGGTGCTCGGGATCAACTGGGGGGTTGCCGCGGCGTCCCATGGGCCGGACCGAGACGCCACCAAGGATCTGATCCTCGCGGTGCTGGTCGTGGCCACGGTTCTGATCAACTTCTTCTGCCTGCGGGCCCTGCAGGCAGGCCGACACACCCGGGCGAAGCTCACCGGCGGGCTGATCGCGCTGTACAAGGATCAGGCAATCGACCGGTACTACGATCCTCAGTTGCTGGATGCCTACGGAGCCCGCAATAAGCTGTTCGTCGCCGTGCTGGTGGTGCTCGCCGTCATCGCCACGGTCGTCCCCCTCCTGGAGCGCCTCGGAGGATAGCGCCGCCACGATGTCGCCCTCGGGAGACCGGGGGTGAGGGAGCCGCGCGGGACGCGGTTAGCCGGAAACCGCCGGGCGGGGCAAAACGAACACCCCGCTGAAAGACGGCAGTTTCAGACCGACGGCTCCGTGGCGGTCATCGCGACCGCGTCATCGGGCGATCAATCTCCGAGCAGCGCGGGGAGGTCGCTTCCCGTAACCGGGAGGAAGCCGAGGGCGGCATCATCCCCGGCAAGAAACGCATTCACGAGCCCATCAGGAGACGGCGGGGCACCGAACGGCTCAACGCTCTCATGGACATGGGCGCCGTGCCTGATCGCCTCGTCATGGGCCCCAACGTAGACAAGCTGAATTCCCACGTCGCCGCCGACCCTCACGATGAGACGCCAGAAGTCGTCGACGCGGCATTCGTAGATGTCCGCACGGTGGGCTCCCTGGATCTTCTTCATGTGAAGCGACGGGTGACGCGGGTTCTCCCCGAGTAGATCGAAGATCTTGAAGAGTTTCACCTTCGCACCTTTCGGCAGCGAGACCGCTGCCTTCAGGAACTGCTGGGACATGAACATCTCGGGCATGATGTCTCCCTCGTGGGCAACCGGGGGGCGCCTGCGATGCAATCTGTGGTCGCGACGCGCACGACCATCGACACGGTCCGGAAGAAACCGCGAGGCAACGCCAGCGGCAACAGGGGCAGGGGCACGACCGAAGCGTGCGCCACCCGACCCCGCAGAGCGCGTCCTGAGATCCGAAACAACGAGCGTGAGGCCAACGGGAGTAGCAGGCGGGCCGTCGAACAGCCTGATCTGCGCGCGCCGGAGGACCGGAGGAAGAGATCCCTTCTGAGCGAACACGCAGTGGCATGCCGGGTGATTCCGGTTGCGGGAGTTCATATAGGACAAGTCCTATATAGGACGGGTCCTATATGAGCCTGCCAGGGGAGGACACGATGCGGCACACGCGATGGCCCTGCCCACTGGAAGGGAACTGCGCGCGAAGCTCCATGCGGGCCATCGAACGGACTCCTTGCGTCGTTCTCCGTTGGCGGGTTCCCCGCCAAGCCCGCGTTCGGAAACCCTGTGCGTGTTCCGGAGAGAGCCTCAGAACGAAAGGGTCTGCCCGCCATCTACCACCAGCACCTGTCCGGTGATCGCGTCGTTCTCGATGAGTGCGAGCACGGCATGCACGACCTCGGCCGGGCAGGGCAACCTCCCGCCGGGAACGCGACGCCGGAAACGCTGGATCTGCTCCTCGCTCCAGCCGGGAGGGGGGTCCACCAGGCCGGGAGCCACGGCATTGACCCGCACGGCGGGCGCCAGCGCGAGGGCGAGACAGCGGGTGAGGTGATGGAGACCGGCTTTGGCGGTCGCATGCGCCAGATAGGCGGGCCATGGCTCAATGCCCGCAAGATCGCCGATGTTGACGATCACGCCGCCTCCCGATCTGCGCATTCGTTCTCCGGCCCACGAGGCCAGAAGCGCAGGTGCCCGTAGGTTGAGCGCGTGGATGGCATCCCACGCAGGGGCATCCAACTCCTCCACGGGGGTCCGCACCAGCACGGCGGCGTTGTTCACCAGGAGGTCGATCCGGCCGAAGTGTTCTACCGTCTGATTCAGCAGCGCCATGATGTCGGGCGGAGACCGAAGGTCGGCGCGGATCGCCAACGCCCGAGAGCTTCCGCCGGCGTCTTCCACCACCGATCGGGCACCCTCAATGCTGTCGTGATAGTGGACGGCGATGCGGGCCCCCATGCTGGCCAACGCTTCCGCGATGGCTCGCCCCAGGCCGCGTCCGGCGCCGGTCACCAAGGCAACGGCTCGATTCACGTTCACGGGAGACCTCCTCTTCGAACGGCCGACCATGGCCGGGATCATTCCCGGCTGTCACGGCAGCACCATTGCTCTCTTCACGCCAATCAAATACCTTAGTCTAGCTCCGTGCGCAAATGCGCGCGCGGAGAGCTTCCTCGCGCCGCGGCGCCACAGCGTGGTCTCGTGATCCTGGAGGTCAGCCCGTGTCAGAACGATGGGACGTCGTGGTCATAGGGGCCGGCCCGGGAGGGTACGTGGCCGCCATCAGGGCGGCGCAGCTCGGCCTCAAGACCGCTATCGTCGAACGCGACCGGATCGGCGGCGTCTGCCTGAACTGGGGATGCATACCGACCAAGGCGCTCATCCACGGCGTGTCGCTGTACCATGGTCTCAAGACCGCCAGACAGGCAGGCATCACCGCCACCGTCTCGCTGGATCTGGAGGCACTGGTGAGGTTCAGCCGGAGGGCCGCGGACAACCTCTCCAAGGGCGTGGCCCACCTCCTTCGCCAGCACGGCGTCATCGTCCTCCCCGGCCGGGCCCGGCTTGGCGGGGAACATCGAGTGGAAGTGGCCGATGCGGCAGGCGCGACCGTGAGCCATGAAACGAGAGGCATCATTCTGGCGACCGGTTCGAGGCCCCGCAAGCTCCCCGGCTTAGATGGGGCAGGCGATCTAGTGATGGACAGTTCGGCCGCCATGATCCCGACCGCTGTGCCGGCGCGGCTGCTGGTCATCGGCGGGGGAGCCATCGGCGTGGAATTCGCCTACATCTACGGCATCCTCGGCGCCAAGGTCACCATCGTGGAGATGCTCGATCAACTCCTCCCCGCCGCGGATCGGGACATCGGCGAGGAGCTGGCGAAAGCCTTCCATCGCATGGGGATCGAGGTGCTCGTGGGCACCAGGCTGGAGCGGGTTGAGAGAGAGGGCGACACGCTGACCGCCCATCTTCTCAGGAACGCCGAACGCCTCATCAGGCAGACCGACCGCATGCTGGTTGCCGTCGGGGTGCGTCCGAACAGTGAAGATCTCGGGTTGGAGTCGGTGGGGATCACCGCACCGGGCGGCTATGTCACCACAGACGAAATCGGGCACACCGGAACCGCAGACATCTTCGCCATCGGCGATCTGGCCGGAGGCGCCCTTCTGGCCCATAAGGCCTCGGCTCAGGGAGTAGTGGCGGCTTCCCGACTTGCGGGCATCCCCGCCCCCGGCGTAGACCAGGTTCTGATTCCGGCGTGCTGTTACTGTGAGCCCCAGGTGGCGGGGGTGGGACCTACGGCGAAGGAGCTGGAGGCCAGAGGAATCGCGTTCCGCGCCGGTATGGTATCGTTCGCATCCAATGGCAAGGCCATGGCGACCGGAAGCCGCATCGGCTTCGTGAAACTGCTGTTCGCCGCGGAGGGTGGCAGGCTGCTGGGCGCCCACCTGATCGGAGCCCACGTTTCGGAGATGATAAGCGGCCTTTCGCTCGCCATCCGCGAGGGCGTCACGGCAGACCGCCTCGGCTCACTGGTGCACCCGCATCCCAGCCTCTCGGAAACGATCATGGAGGCGGCGGAGGCCGCCGGAGGCCGCGCGATCCATGCATGAATCCCCACGGCGCCCCACCTGGCTCCGACGCACCCTCGGGAGCGACCCGGCGATGTTCGCCGTTCGGCGCCTGGTGCGCAGGAGCGGCCTCGCCACCGTGTGCGAAAGCGCCTCCTGTCCAAACATCGCCGAGTGCTGGAGCCGTGGATTCCTCACGGTGATGATCTTAGGCGACCTCTGCACTCGAGGGTGCAGGTTCTGCGGCGTGAGTCGAGGCATCCCGTCGTCACCCGACCCAGGGGAGCCTGAGCGGGTCGGCGCCCTGCTGGCTGCGCTCAGTCTTCGCTATGTGGTCCTCACTTCGGTTGACCGGGACGATCTCGATGACGGCGGCGCCCGCCACTGGGCAGCCACCATCCGGGCGGTGCGCGCCGCGTGTCCTTCGGTGGTTATCGAAGGGTTGATCCCTGACTTCAAGGGCTCCACTACCGCCCTGGACATCGTGGTGGATGCCCGGTCCGACGTCCTGGCACACAACGTGGAAACCGTCGCGAAACTCCAGGCCGCAGTCCGGCCGCAGGCCGACTACCGCCGATCGCTGGGCGTGCTCGGGCATGCCGCGGGACGCGGGGGCTTGACGAAGAGCGGTTTCATGGTTGGGTTGGGTGAGACGATGACCGAAGTGATTGACACGATGCATGATCTTGCCGGAGTCGGCGTCTCACTGGTGACGGTTGGCCAGTACTTGCAGCCCGCCCACGACCGGCTGCCCGTGGCCCGATACTGGTCGCCTGCTGAGTTCGATGACATTCGGAAGGCTGGCACGTCGATAGGACTCGACGTGCAGGCTGGTCCGCTCGTCCGGAGCTCGTATCGGGCCGACGCTCTTGTCAGGGGATCGGCAGCATGAAACATCATCAGGTGGGGGGAGTCTGTGGACACGACCGGTAGCGTTGAGCCAGACCGCGAAACCGCAGTGCGGGAGCGCAGGAAGCGCATCAACGAAGCGTTCCGGGCCGGCGATCTCCGGTTCTGTCTCGAGGAGATCACCGCCGGGCTTGCCGAGAGGCCTGACGACGGCTCGCTCGGCAAAGCGCTGGGAGCGGTGCAAGCGCGATTCGTGAGCGAAGTGATCGAGCCCGCGGTCACCGCGACACACTGGGATGAGGCGGCCCGTGCTCTGCAGGACTTGCAGGCCACCGAGCTGCCGCCTGACCTCCGGGAACGCGTCGAGCGTCTGGCGGCAACTGTCGGGAAGGCACGCATTCCGGCCGAGGAGACGCTGGACGTCAGGGACAAGACCTTGCGAAAGGCGGAGGAAGCGTGGGCAGCGGGGAGAAAGCGCGAGGCCCGGGAGCATCTCAAGAGCCTCAACGGGTTGCCGTTGGACGACCACGACCTCGTGCTTCGGAGGGACGGGCTCGCCCGGCTGATGGAGCAGGAGACCGCACGGCCTGTCACGGAGGGCGTTCAACCGCACACGGCGGGCAGATGGGTCGTGTTGCTGCTCATCGTGGCCGTGCTGGCCGGGGCGGCAATCGTCGTGTTGCCCGGTGTGCTTCGCCGTTCCGCAGCGGGACCATTCCCTGCGGTGCCCGTCGCCGGCCCAGTTGAAGCACCGATCGAAGGGTGGCTCGCGGTGAGTGCGATGCCCCCCGAGGCGGAGATCCATGACAGCACCGGGCTGATCCTCGGCACCGCGGGCAGGCCACTGGCATTGCCGGTCGGCCCTCACGCCCTCACCGTCATGGCGCCGGGCTACCGTGAAACGACCCTTGTCGCCCGGGTAGTGGCCGCGGAAACCACGTCGGTCGCGGTGGTGCTTCACTCCACGCTCCCCACCTCCGGGCTGCTCACCGTGCGCTCCTCGCCGCCGGGAGCGACGGTATTGCTGGCGGGAACGACGCGGCTGGGCGTCACGCCGCTTGAGGTTTCCCTGGAGTTCGGAAAACACCGTCTGCTGTTGACGGCAGAAGGAAAGGTGCCCGAATGGGTCGAGGTGCGTATCGGCTCAGGCGGCCCGGCGGATACGTCGGTCAACCTGTGGACTAGGTATGCCGTCGGCCAACTGCAGATCAATGCCACGCCGTGGGCCTTCGTGTGGATCGACGGCGACAGCCTCGGCCCCACGCCCCTGACCACGGGGGACCTGACCACGGGTGTGGAACATGATTGCGTGTTCAAACGTCCGGACGGTTCGGTGCTCCGGCAGCGTATCCGTCTGGATCCGAAGCGGGCAACCCCCACGCCGCTGACCGTGGGCACTGCGGCGCCCGCCATCTTGGCCATCGCCACGCGCGACAGCCTCAGCGGACGCTCGACCTGGGCCAATGTGTGGGTTGGGTCACGTCTTCTGGGCGAGACACCGGGCGAGTTCGAGGTGTCGCCCGGGGAAATGACGTTGCGTGTGCAGCGAGAAGGTTACCAACCCCTGACACGGACGGTGGTCCTCGAACAGGGGCAGCGGACGGCGCTCAGTCTGGCATTGGAGCCCGAGCGGTGAGAGGCCCGCGCCAGCGGCCGCACCAAGGGGAGGCCCGATCAACCATGCTAACACGACTCATTCTGGTGCTCATGACACTTCTTGGATCCGCGTCGGGCCAGATGGTCGGCGCCCTTGACTTCGAGGTGCGCGCCGCGCTTGACGGGGTGTTCACCGACATCAGCGTCGGGACCGAGGGCAGGATCTACCTGCTGGACGCCGGCGGCGAGGCGGTGACGGTCCACAGCGCCGACCTGCAGCGTTCGCTGGCAGTGTACGACCTCAGGAACACTGAGGGCAAGATCGGCCGGGTCGTGGCCATGGCCGCGGCAGCAGACGGTTCCTTCTGGGTGGTCGACCAAGGGGGAACGCTTGCCAGGTTCGACGCGTTGGGCAGACTCGTAAGCCGGTTCGTGCTTCCCAGCAAGGGGGGTGTCACCCTGGAACGCCCCACGGCGCTCGGTGTCGCTCCGGATGGAACGGTGGCAGTCACCGACGGCCAGCGGAAGACGGTGATCGTCCTTGATCCCGACGGCACGGTACGCACCATGGTTCGCGGCGCCGATCACCGCGGAATCACCTTCGGCGATCCCATCGACGTCGCCATGGACCGAACGGGGTATGTCTACGTGGTCGACGGAAGTGGCGGGGGCGTGTGTAAGATCGACGCATGGGGCGTACTTCGCCACCGGTGGCCTGCGGCCCCTGAGGGGCCGACGCCGCTCCGCTTCCCTCGGTGCATGGCCTCCGACGACGCCGGGCTCTCCTACGTCGCCGATTCCGTGGGGCGTTGCGTGGTCATGGTCGATACGTCCGTGGTGGCGATGTTTGGCACTTTGGGCCGCCGACCGGGCCAGCTCCAGAAGCCCGTGGCCATGGCGGTGACGGCTTCCGGCGATGTCGCCATCGTGGACGCTGACCCTCCCCGGGTGCAGGTATTCGGCATGCAGGCGCTCCAGGAGATCAGGCGTGGGGTGCAGCCGGAAGAGCGGTTCCTTCCGGTACGGGTAGTTCCCATCGCCGCATGGCGTTGGGGGGGAGGCAGAATCGCCCTTTCCTCTGGACGGATCGCGGTGGTCGGTTCCGATCGGAAGACCGTGGCGATGGGCATGTGGGCGGATGGACCTGAGGGCATGCAGCCGCTCGAACTTCTGGCGGGCCGACTCAAGGCGGTGTCGGATGTGGCCGTCGCGCCCGATGCCAGGGTCCTGGTGGCGGATGAGGGTGCGCGCGCTGTTCTCGTTGTTGACCCGCAGAGCGAGACCGTTGAGCCCGCACCGTCCCCACTGGGGAACCCGCCCTGGAAATCGCCCGCCAGGGTTGCATGGAGCCCCGCGGGTGAGTGGGTGGTCTGGGACAAGGGGTACAAGGCTTTGGCGTTCGTCGGAGGCTCGATCGACAGGAACGTATCGATCAGTCCGAAAGACGAAGTCGTCGACATGGGAGTCACTGCCGAGGGGGAGGTCTACCTTTTCTTCGGCTCCGGGCCTCCGATTCTGGTGAAGCCTGATGGGTTGGTGGAAGCGGGGCCCGTGTCCGCACCCAGAGGGATGACCTCGGTCGCCGCCAGTGCACACGGTTTCGTCGCGGCCTTGGAGGAGGGCGGCTTTGCCGGAATCACCAGAGCCGGTGAACTCCTGTACCTGGGTGGCGTCAGGGCAGGATCCCCGCCACTGCTGATCCGGGCCGCCGATGTGGCGATGGACGATAGCCTGGTGGTCGCGTTGACCGCTGACGGCGACATTCACGGGTTCGTTACCGAGAACCTCGGACGGGCGGGACTCGGTGGCGTGCTCAACGCCGAGCGGCCCGACTCCTTCGCGCTGCATCTCGATCCTGTGTCAGCCGGCGGGAGAACCGCGGTCGCGACGGTCACGCCAGGGCGGTTTTTCGTCGGCGGCCTCGTGCCTGGCCTCTACCGTTGGCGCGTTCAGGCGCCTGGCTGGTTGACGGCCGCGGCCCAGTCCCCGGTGTGGCTCAAGGATCGCAGGGTGGCGGAGCTCGGTTCGGTGAGTTTGAGCCCGGCGGGCGGCGCCGTCGGGCACCTGAGCCCCGGAGGCATCCCCGCCCGTGTGCATGCCATGCGGGGAGACTCGGTAGTGGCCACGGCCGTGTGCGACGGCGCGGGCCGTTTCGTCCTGGGCGATCTCACACCCGGTCAGTACCGGCTGGCGGTCGACGCCCCGGGCTTCAAACCCGACGGCCCACCGCCGGTCTTCGAGATCGAGGCCGGCGGCATGGCCGACATCCCCACCCTCAGGATAGTGCAGCTTGGGGGCCTCATCGGCTATGTCAAGCCGATCATTCCCGATCAGGAGGTGTGGCTTCTGAAAGAGGGGCGATTCGCCGCGCTGTGCCGTCCTGAGCCTTTGGGCGAGGCGCAAGACGAACCAGACGGGCTGCTGGGTCGCTTCGAATGCGCCGGCATCGAACCGGGCGTCTACTCCATGGTGGTGAGGACCCGGGGGTTCTACCCCGATACGACGCTCCCTCCCGTCACCGTTCTTGAGGGACAGTCGGCCCGTTGCGGGACGGCCATTCTGGCTCCCGCTCCTTCCGACAGCGCGGGCGGCATGGCGCTGCAGGCTCTGGATCGCGCCATGGAAGACTATTCCCAGGCTCGTTTCTCCACCGCGCAGGAGGCCATCGAACGGCTGGTGGCGGGCCGACAGGTCCCGGCGAGCGCCCTGGATCGCGCCTACATGCTCCTGGGATGGTGCGCGCTGGCAAGAGGTCCGGCCCATGGAGAAACCGCCCGCGCCAGTTTCCGCCTTGCCTTCGTGGTGAACCCGCGGATCGAAACCAGCGCAGATGCGTCGCCGACTGTCACCACTACCATTGAATCCGTGCGCCGTCAGCTCTTCGGCGACGCCGGCCCCCCTGCGGGGATCTTCACCCACTAGACCGGCCTCGAACCTATCCGGGCCAACCAAGGAGCCGCGCGTGCCGGAGTGGATGGTATCCATCGTTGTTCTCGTCTTCAGCGTGGTGTTTCACGAGGCTGCCCACGCGTGGATGGCATATCGGAAGGGAGATGCCACCGCGTATCTGGCCGGACGGCTCACCCTCAATCCGTTGGCCCATCTGGATCCTGTCGGGAGCGTGCTGCTGCCGCTGATTGGGGCCTTCACGGGCGCCCCGGTAATCGGTTGGGCCAGACCGGTCCCGGTGAATCCACGCATGCTGCGCCGACCCGCGCAGGATTATGCGTGGGTTTCCTTTGCGGGGCCGGGTTCCAACATCCTGTTGGCCGTCGCCTTCGCCGTCGGCTTCGGCACCGCACGGGCGCTCCTGCCGGGCGGCATGCTCCGCACCAGCCTGGTGCTGCTCTTCTCTCACGGGGTCGTGATCAATATGCTTCTTGCCGGCTTCAATCTGCTCCCGGTGCCTCCGCTCGATGGTTCGTGGATTTTCGGCCACCTCTTTCCACGAACCATCGGAAGACTCGTCAACGCCATGAGGCCCTATAGCATGGTGGTGTTGATCGTCCTGGTGGCGTCGGGTGCGCTGCGATGGGTGCTGATTCCGTCGCTGATCGCCGCCAGTGCACTGCTGCGTCTCGCGGGAGGCATGTGATCACGTTGGAGCCGCCCGGCAACAGACTGGGGGATCTGACCTCGCTGGTGAACGAAGTGGAGCGCGGCACCCTTGAGCCCCACGAGATCAGACTCGTGGAAGTCGTACATGGGTGGGTTTCCACGCTGGAGTCGGAGGAGTGGACTGACCTTGACGTCGCCGGCTTCTTCTTCACGCTCTCGTCGAGGCTGCTGGTGCTGAAGTTGCGGCTGCTGCTACCCACCCTTCTGGACGAAGAGCCTCTCATCACCATCGCCCGCGACCCCTCGCTGTTAGGGGGCCTCGGAGAGCAACTGGCGCTGCTCGAGGAACGCCAACGGGATCTGGCGTTCTGCACACTGGAACCCGACGGCCCGATCCGTCGCAGGGTGCTGGGCGATGTGGATTCCCTGACGGCTCTTCTGAAGGCCGCCGGTGAGATCATCCGGACTCTGCAGAAGACCGGATTCCATTCGGTAACGGGGGAGTTCATGGCCGCCGAGGAAGCCAGGGCTCGCGTGAGCGCTTTGCTGGCCAGGGGTCCTCAGTCTCTCGAGCAGATTCTGGGTGCGGCAGTCGGTCTCTACGAGGCGCTCAGTTACTTCCTGGCGCTCCTGGAGGTCATCCGGCTCGGGTGGTGCACCATCCGCGTCGACGGCGACATGGTGTGGCTGGAGCCTTTGGCCGCCCTGGGAGGAGACCCGTCATGAGTGATGAGATCCGGGTCGAGTACAAGATCGAATGCCTCGTGCTGGCCAGCGGGACCCCGCTGGGGCTCTCCAGGGTCACCGAACTGCTCAACCTGTCACCGGAGGAGATTCGCGCTGCGGCGATTCGGCTCAACGAAGCCAATGCCGCCGAGGGCCGGAGCTTCACCGTCGAGGAACGTGGTGGCGTGCTGGTGGCGCAGACCAGGCCCGCCTTTGCGAGTTTGGTGCGCGCGCTCAGGGAGGAGCAGACCCGCCTCAGCCCGGCGCTGCTGCACACCCTTGCCGCGGTGGCATACCGGCAGCCCGTCACTCGCGCGGAGATCGAGGCGCTCCGGGGCGTGGACTCCGGGCACGCCATAGGCCGGCTCACCGAACTCGGCATGGTGAGAATGGCGGGGCGGGCGGACAAGCCCGGCCGGCCCCTTCTCTATCGGACTACGGATCAGTTTCTGATCCATTTCGGGCTTCCGTCCATCGATGACCTCCCTTCGGCGGAAGAGCTTCGAACCATGCTGGACGCTGCGGCGGCAGGTCGCGCCGAGATCACTGCGAGCGGGGCGGGCATTCCGTGACGGACCCGCCGCTCCCGGTGATCGCCATCGACGGTCCGGCCGGCGCGGGCAAGAGCACGACGGCCCGCGAAGTCGCGCGCCGGATGGGACTCTGCTGGGTGGACACCGGCGCCATGTACCGCGCCGTCACCCTGTGGTTCCTGCGGCATGGAATCGAGCCGGTCTCGGGTGAACCCGTCCGAGAGGCCCTTGGCGGTATCTCGGTCGACCTGGTGCCCGAGGGCGAGGCATTGCGTGTGCTGCTCTGCGGTGAAGACGTGACGGAGCGCATCAGGCAGGCCGATGTGAACCGCGCGGTGTCACGGGTCGCACGGCTGCCGCAAGTCCGTGATGCTCTAGTCCGCTGGCAGCGGAGACTGGCCGCCCGGGGCGGCGTGGTCATGGAGGGCCGAGACATCGGCACGGTGGTGTGCCCCCTGGCTCCGGTGAAGGTCTTTCTCTACGCCGAGCTGACGACCAGGGCAAGCCGTCGCGCCCTGGAACTGGCGGCACGGGGCGATGTGGTTGACGGGGAATCGGTCCGGCGGGATCTGGCGATGCGGGACACCGCGGACTCGACCCGGGATATCGCGCCGCTTGTCCCGGCGGAAGATGCCGTCAGTCTCGACACCAGCAACCTCACCATCGAGGATCAGGTCGAAGCGGTCATCCGCATCGCCAGAGCCAAGGGGTACGGGCCGGCAGGCGGGGCTTCCGACTGAAAGCTGGGGAACAGGGGATAGTCTTGTGCCGGGCGTTCGTCCGGTATAATATGTCCGCCTCTTGAGATCGGCTGGGGCTCACCGGACACGGGCGCATCATCGCTCCTCCCCAACGAGATGCAATGCAGAGCGGGCACGCCGTGCCGCGCGGCACGATGCGTTCCGTGAACGGCGCAGCACCCATCCCGCCCCCGCGCCGGGGGCAACGAGGCCAGGGGATGCAAACCCGTCTGGCTGGGGCCGCAGGCCCCGTCGGCTACCATGCGCGGACCAAGTGCCGCACAACCGTTGTGAGATGTGAGTAAGGAAGACCGCATGACGAGTGATGATGATCGCAAGGAAGCCCCGGCTCTGGTAAGCGCCGTGGCCCTCTCCGAAGAGCAGGAACTCGAGTTGCTGGATGCCCCTGAGTACTCCGAGGAGGAGTTCCAGCGGATGATGGACTTCTATCGCCAGGGCATGCAGCCCCGGGGTGAAGGCGAAGTCGTGACCGGCCGGGTTGTCGACGTCACTGAGACCGAAGTAGTCGTGGATGTTGGCTTCAAGTCAGAGGGAGTCATCCCCCTGGCAGAGTTCAAGGAGCCCGTGACGATTCGTGTCGGCGATGACGTCGATGTGTTCCTGGAGAAGATGGAGAATCAGGACGGCCTGGTCGTGCTGAGTAAGCAGCGGGCTGATTTCGTCAAGGTGTGGAGCTACATCAAGGATGCCTTCGACGATCAGAACGTGGTGGAAGGTCGCGTCCAGCGCCGCATCAAGGGCGGCCTCGTCGTCGACCTTTTCGGCGTTGAAGCCTTCCTCCCGGGATCCCAGGTCGCGCTTCGACAGGTGCCCAATCTCGACGCGTACCTCGGCCAATCGCTGCAGTTCCGGATCATCAAGCTGAACAAGCGGCGCCGGAACATCGTCGTCTCTCGCCGGGTCGTGCTGGAAGAGGAGCGCGAGCGCCTGAAGTCCGAGACGATGAAGACTCTGGGTGTGAGCGATGTCCGAGCCGGAACCGTGAAGAACATCACCGACTTCGGCGCCTTCATCGACCTCGGCGGCATCGACGGTCTCCTTCACATCACCGACATGTCATGGGGCCGGGTCAACCATCCGTCCGAGGTCGTGACCATCGGCGACGAGATCACGGTGAAGGTGCTCAGCTTCGACAAGGATCGGGAGCGCATTTCCCTTGGCCTCAAGCAACTCACCCCGTATCCATGGAAGGATATTGCCGGTCGCTACCAGGTCGGCAGCCGGGTGATGGGCAAAGTTGTCAGCATCACTGATTACGGCGCGTTTGTGGAACTTGAGAAGGGGGTCGAGGGTCTCATACACATTTCCGAGATGTCGTGGACCCGCCACGTGAGGCATCCATCAAAGGTCCTCGGCATCGGTGACCCCGTCGAAGCGGTCGTGCTCAAGGTCGATGAGGATAACGAGAAGATCTCCCTTGGTCTCAAGCAGACAGAGCCTGATCCCTGGTTGACCCTGGACGACAAGTACCCTGTGGGAACCAAGGTCAGCGGCAGAGTGCGCAACCTCACCAACTTCGGCGCGTTCGTGGAAATCGAAGAGGGCATTGACGGGTTGGTACACATCTCGGACATGTCGTGGACCAAACGCGTCCGCCACCCCAGCGAGGCGCTGAAGAAGGGCGACAAGGTCGAGGTGATGGTGCTGAAGATCGACACGGCCTCCCGCCGGATCTCCCTCGGGCTGAAGCAGACCGAGATCGACCCATGGGATCGACTGGCCGTGGAATTCGCCATCGGGACGGAAGCCGAGGGAACGGTCGTCAGGCTGCTGGACCGGGGCGTCGTGGTCGACCTGGGCCGTGACATCGAGGGATTCGTCCCGGTTTCCCAGCTCGCCATTCAGGACCTGACCAAGCCGGCCGCGGCGTTCCAGGTGGGCGACGTGATGCCGCTGCAGGTGATTGACGTGGATCCCAAGAACCGCAGGATCGTGCTGTCGGTGAAGGCAGCACTCTCCGCTCGGGATGACGACACGGTGGAAACGTGGCGGAGAGACCATCCGGTCAGGCCTTTGACCATGGAGGATCTGGTTGAGGATGAGGGCCTCGACCAGGAAGAGGAAGCCTACGAGTCCATCGAAGACCTGCCCGCCGACATTCTTGAGGACCAGGATCCGGCCAAAGGAGAGCGCCCGGAACCTAGTTCAGACGAAACTTAGGCCCTGATAGGCCCTGCACGAATCGTGCGGGCGGAGGTGACTCCGCCCGCTTTCGTGTTCGAATCCTCGGCAGGCCCTCCCCGGTTCCCGCCGATGTGCGGGGCGCACCGCGTGCCATGGGCGAGCATGCTCCACCCTGTCGCGGCCTGCACTGCTCCAACGGAACAATCCGGGCAGTTCAGAGACTATTCAGGCGGCGGGGCTTCAGGTCCGACAAGCTGCCGGTCGAGATGGGATGTCCGCACCTCCTCCGGGGGCGTGCTTCAACCGGTGGGCATCTCTTGCTCCATCCAAGGACGCCTGGCGCCGAGGGGGATTTGGGCGCGTTGGGGCTCCTCGACGTGCTGGAATGCCCGGGGGACCGCACGCCCGCCGAGCGAGCCGTCAGGATAGGGCCGTGGCGGACGCGGCCCGGCACATCCGATCCTGTGACGTTGTGTGCCAGCGAGTTATCAACCCGGGTACGTGTGGCGAGCTGGCCTCTTCACGCTGAAACGCGCCCCGGGCACCACCGATGCCCCGCCCCGCTTCCCGGAATCGACGCTACCGAAGCCAGGCAACCCCCAGCGACAACTGAAGCGGCGAGGGGTCCAGGCTATAGCCCTCATCCAGGAATACGAACTCCGAGAAGAACAGCGGCATCCGGGCGGAGAGTTCCAGCCCCAGCGATTCGTTCAGGAAGTAGTCGATCGCCAGGCCGACATTGAGGGCGGCATTGAGTTCCTCGGCGTTGCCGGCGATATGCGCCGAATACCCCCCCAATCCTATCTCCGCGAACACCATCAACTGCTCCGAGAGCGTGATCCCCGGCTGGAGCGCGACGCCGATGCCATACAGCTCGTAGGACCCAAGCGGCTCGCTCAGAGTGTCTTCACGAGACTGCCTCAGCTCCACCACGTCGACCCCGTCGCCCTTCATGGCGCCGCTTCGAAGGTAGTCGAGCGAGACGCCGAACAACACGCTGGGCGTGATACCACGCCGATAGGAGAGCGACAGCCCGAAACCGGGATCGCTCTCCAGCGGCAACATGCGGTCCGCGTGTTCCTCGGGGAGCTCGTGACCGATGGTGTCTCCGAACTTGTCATTGCCGCTCAGCCCAAGTCGAATCTGGCCGGTGAGCAGACCATGTTCGGACATGTCCAAGGCCGAGGCCGTCCACAGCGGAAGAAGGAGTATCAGAACGAAAGGCAAAAGTGCGCGCATCATACCCTTGCTCCAGCGAATAGACATACTGCGTGGCGCCGCAATCCCTTCAGTGCGGCCGGCAGCCGTCGCAC
Organism: Candidatus Eiseniibacteriota bacterium; assembly: GCA_025453925.1. Classification (GTDB taxonomy): domain Bacteria; phylum JAFGKV01; class JAFGKV01; order JAFGKV01; family JAFGKV01; genus JAFGKV01. The sequence continues at coordinate 18,439 of JALOPK010000027.1, forward strand.
ATCGGAGATCGCCAATACGGATGCATCTTACCAAGATCATCCCTGTGGACTGGCGTCGCAAGCGTCGCGTTGGCAGCCCTTCGGAGGCAGGGACGCCCCACCGGAGAGGTCGCGGCCGATCGGCAGCCTTGAGGAGGCGCGGGAGCCGATGCATAATGCGTGGTCCGATGCGCCTCCCCGAATGGGCGATCCACCGGGTTGCCCTCGTGTGATGGTGTCTTGAGCACCGCTTGCGCCACTACCCGAACGGCCCTGCGCGGCATCAGCCGCGGGTCAGGGAGGGAACCGGTGATTGCCGAGAAGGTAGCCACGTCATGCCGGGTTGTTGAGAGATCCAACGCCGGGCCCATCCCACCGAGGATGGGCGCGTTGGTCGCTATGGTGGTGATGGCCCTGATGGCGTGCAGTCCCCAGGGAACAGGGGATCTGGTGGTGTGGAACACCATGCGCCCGGAGGGTCGGGCCATTCTCGACTCGCTGCTGACGGAGTTCGGCGCGGCCTGCGGCGTTCGCTGCTCCCAGATCTACTATGAGCCGGAAGAGCTGCGCAGCAACTACCAGATCGCCTCCCTGGGGGGAAGCGGCCCGGATCTCGTGTACGGGCCGGGCGACCAGGTCGGCCCATTCAGCGAGATGGAACTCGTCGCCACGCTGGAATCGCTGCTGCCCCCACAGTTCCTGGAGGGGTTCACACCCGAGGGGTTGGTGTGGCGGAAAGGCCACCTCTATCAGATCAGTGATCAGATCGGCAACCACCTCCACCTGGTGTACAATCGGGCGCTGGTCCCGGAACCGCCACAGGATACCGACACCATGATCGAGATCGCCCGTCGGCTGACCAGAGATGAAGACGGTGACGGCCGGATGGACTACTATGGCCTTGCCTGGAACTTCGAGGAACCGTTCTTCTTCGTGCCGTTCCTCGGCGGGTTCGGCGGCTGGGTGATGGATGAGGCCGCGCGCCCGACGCTGGACACCCCCGCCACGGTGGATGCGTTCCAGTTCATGTACGACCTTAAGTTCACGCACCGCGTGCTGCCGCCCGAGAGCGACTACGACACTGCTGACGCCCTTTTCAAGGAAGGCCGGGCGGCAATGATCATCAACGGGCCCTGGTCGTGGGCGTCATACCTCAATAAGGGAATCGACATGGGCCTCGCCCTGATTCCCAAGGTGAATGCCACCGGGTTGTGGGCAACGCCCATGGTGTCGACGCTGGGGTACAGCGTCAACGTGAATCTCCGGGGCCCCCGGCTCCAACTTGTGCTGCAGCTTCTCCAGTACCTGACCTCCGACGACGCCCAGCGGGCCTATGCGCGGACCATGCGGACCATTCCTTCCCGGCCCGCCGTCCTCGAGGATCCGGTGCTGGCGGCCGACGCGCTCATCGGGATGAGCGCCGCCCAGGCCAAGGTGGGCAGGCCCATGCCCGTCGATCCGGAGCTACGTGCGGTATGGGACGCCCTGAGGCCCAACTACCAGTCTGTGTTGAATGGAACCAAGAGCCCCGCCCAGGCAGCCCGCGACTCCCAGGCTGATGCGCTCAAGGCCATCGCGGAGATGAACCAATGACCAGAGAACAGCGAATCGCCTATGCATTCGCCTTCCCGGCTTTGGCCATCTTGGGCCTGGTCGTGCTGTTTCCCTTTGGGTACAACGTGGTGATAAGTCTGTCCAACATGGGGATGAAGCACTTCTGGAACTGGCGGATCACCGGGTTCCAGCAGTACTGGAGCGTGTTCAGCGAGGGCATCTTCTACTCGACCCTCGCCAAGACCCTGATCTGGACGGCGATCAATGTCTTCTTTCACGTGGTGATCGGTGTGAGCCTCGCGTTGTTGCTGAACCGCCCACTCCCGGGAAGGGCGGTCATACGGACTCTCCTGGTGCTCCCATGGGCCGTTCCCCAATACATCACCGCCCTCACCTGGCGGGGCATGTTCCACTACGAATACGGCGCCGTGAATCTGGTCCTTGACAGAGTGTTCGGCCTTCAGGGCGTCGCGTGGCTGTCGCAGCCCGTCAGCACGTTCGCCGCGTGTCTGATCACGAACATCTGGCTCGGATTCCCGTTCATGATGATCGTGGCGCTGGGCGGGCTGCAGAGCATTCCCGCAGAGCTCTACGAGGCAGCAGTGGTCGATGGCGCGAGCCGCTGGCAGCGATTGTGGCGCATCACGATACCGTTGCTGCGCCCCGTGCTCGTGCCGGCGATCAGCCTGGGCGTCATCTGGACCTTCAACAACTTCAATGTCATCTGGCTCGTTTCCAACGGCGGTCGACCTTCCGATCAGGTGCACATTCTGGTCTCATACGTCTACCGGGCGGCGTTCAATCTCTACCGGTTTGGATACGCCGCGGCGCTGTCCATGGTCATTTTCGGCATCCTGCTGCTCTTCTCCATCAGGTTCATCAAGGGAACGAAGGGCACCGAGGCGGTATACTGACATGCACCATAAAGACCCCCCATGGATGACGGTTGCGATCTATGCCGTGCTGCTGATCTTCGTGGCGTTCAGCGTCTATCCCGTGCTCCGTGTTGTCACGGTCAGCCTGCGCCCGGGGGATCAGTTGCACAGCAGGAGTCTCTCCATCATTCCCGAGCACGCTACCTTCGCATCGTACGTCACCCTGTTCACGAAAACCAACTTCCTGCGGTGGCTGATGAACTCGGCCATTGTCAGCTTCTTCGTGACCCTGGTTGGAGTGTGCCTGGCGTCTACGGCGGGCTACTCTATCAGCCGGTTCTCTTTCCCCGGCCGCCGCGCCGCCATGATCAGCCTGATCACGACGCAGATGTTTCCAGCGACCATGCTGCTGCTGCCGATGTTTCTGCTGCTGAGATCCCTTCACCTGTGGAACACGTTCGGCGGGTTGATCATCATATACTCGGCCACGGCGCTGCCGTTCTGCATCTGGACCATGAAGGGGTACTACGACACCATCCCGTCCAGCCTTGAGGAGGCCGCAGCCATCGACGGCTGTGGCCCCGTGAGCGCGTTCCGGCTGGTGGTCCTGCCCCTTGCGCTTCCCGCGCTGGTCATCACCGCGCTCTTCAGCTTCATGGCGGCGTGGAGCGAGTATCTGGTCGCGGCCGTGGTCTTGAGCGACAAGCGGCTCTACACGCTTCCGCTGGGGCTGAAACAGTTCCAGTCGAACTTCAGCACGGAATGGGGCCTCTACTCTGCGGGCGCCCTCATTGTGGCGATTCCGGTGATGGTCCTGTTCCTTTCGCTTTCTAAATGGCTTGTGGGCGGCCTTACGCTGGGCAGCGTGAAGGGATAGCCGCTCCCCGCCGTGTGAATTCGCTCACGAGCCGCGGGGAGTTCCCATCCGCGCGACGCGACGGGCCAGAATACCCCCCGGGAGGAAACGCATGACTGACATCCGTGCGATGATCGCAAACCCTGAGAAGGATGCCGACATTTACTGGCGCACCGGCTTCCTCGCACCCGACCCGCTGATCTACGTGGAGACCGGGAACTCCGGCACTCTGATCGTGAGCGATCTGGAACTCGGCAGAGCCCGCGAGACCGCCCGGGTCGATTCCGTCGTCGCCATGGCGCCCTATCGGGAGAAGCTCCGGGAGTCGCTGATAGGAGTGCCCACGCTGGCCGACATTCTGCACGCCTATCTGCAGGATGCCGGCGCGGCGGAGGCCCCTCTCACCATGCCGGGAGCGACCCCGGCCCGCCTGGTGGACCGTCTTCGTGCCCTGGGCCACCCCGTAGCGCTGGGAGACTCTCCGTTCTGGGCGGAGCGGCGACACAAGACCGCGTGGGAAATCGAGCAGATGGCCGAAGCCATGCGGCAGACCGAAAGGGTTCTGGACATGGCGCGCTCGATGATCCGGGGCGCCTCGGTTCGCGACGGCGTGCTCTACACCGACGGGGAGATGCTCACGTCCGAAAGGGTGCGGGGCTTCATACAGATCGAACTGCTCAAGGCGGGCTATGCCGGGGCGCCGCCCATCGTGTCGTGCGGCGACCAGGCGACCCTCCCCCATGAGCACGGCCACGGCCCACTCCGCACGGGCGAGACCATCATCCTCGACGTGTTTCCCCTCTCCCAGCAGACCCGCTACGGCGCCGACACCACCCGCACGGTGGTGCATGGCGTCCCATCCGCCGAGGTGGTCAAAATGCACCGGGCGGTCGCCGATGCCGTCACCGCGGTGCTCACCCACATGAAGGCGGGCGTCGATGGGAGAGACCTCCACCAACGGGTGCTGGACATCTTCGAGTCGCGGGGCTTCCGGACCGAGACCGTCGACGGGAAACCGCAGGGCTTCATTCACGGGACGGGTCACGGCCTGGGGCTCGACATCCACGAGACGCCCCGCATCTCCAAGGAAAGCCAGATCCTGGAGGAAGGAGACGTGGTCACTGTGGAGCCCGGGCTCTACTATCCCGGAATCGGCGGGGTGCGCATCGAGGATGTGGCGGTGGTCACCGCCGGCGGCTACCGCAACCTGTGCTCGTTGAACTGGGACCTATGATTCGCCTCCCCCCACGCATCGTCCGGCTTGTGGTGGGGGAGATCCAGACGAACTGCTACGTGCTGTGGTCACCCGATGAGGCCGAGGCGGTGGTGGTGGATCCGGGTGCGGAGGGCGCCCGAATCGCCGCGGAGCTGGTCTCCAGGAACGCCGTTCTCCGCGCCGTCTTTCTCACCCACGCCCACATCGACCACCTCCATGGGCTTCCGGAACTTTTCGACGCCGTGGGGCCGGCACCGGTGCTGCTCCATGGGGATGACTGGCCGTTGTGGAACGCCATGGGGCCGCAGGCGGCCTTCCTCGGAGTGTCCGAACCCCGGTTGCCGGCGAACGTGCGCGAGATCGTCGACGGCGAGGTGGTCGAGGAATCGGGTTGGACCATGGAGGTCCACCACACGCCGGGGCACTCGCCGGGCGGCGTGTGCGTCTTTCTGCGGGATCATGGCATCTTGCTCTCCGGCGACACCCTGTTCAAGAGCGGAGTCGGGCGAACGGATCTTTGGGGAGGGCGCGGGGATCAGCTCCTGCGATCCCTGCGGGACCGCATCTTCACCCTGCCGGCCCAGACGATAGTTCTGCCGGGTCACGGTGACTTCACCACCGTGGGCGAGGCTGTCCTCTGGGCCGCCCGGGCCGGGCTCGCCGTCGGCTCGCAGGCATCTTCATAGGGGACTGGGATGACGTCTCCGCCTACCCGGGAGCAGATCACCGACCGCCTGCGCACCACTATCGACCCCGACCTGCAGCAGGGTCTGGTGAGTGCCGGCCTCGTGCGGGATGTCGAGGTCACGGGTCACCTGGCGCGCA
>JALOPK010000253.1 GCA_025453925.1 Candidatus Eiseniibacteriota bacterium
TCCACCGCGATTGGCGGCTCTTCACCGGCCACTTCGTCGTGCACTTCCCCCAGCGTATCCGCCCAAGCCAGCTCCAGCGCATGATCATCGACGGGCAACGACGCTTCTTCCGCGCCAATCGATCGACCTTCTTTCAGTACTTTCCCGTCTACGCCTCCTCGGAGCCGTACATCCGGTACCTGGAGGAGCAGGAGCGTGGCGTGTACGATGCGAGCGACCGGCTCCGCGAGGACCAGCTCGCGTCCCGCACCTATGGGGATCTTCCTGACTTCGTGCCGATCACCCCCAGCCGACGCATCCAGGCGCGGGAGACCCTTGAGTTCGTGGCACAGAACGTCTCCCGGGTTAAGTCTTGGCGGATGATGGCCGAGAACTTCGGCTTCAGGCGACGGCCGCGCGGCGAGCCGCCGTTCTCTGGGGGGCTGGACACTATCCAGCCGTAGGAGACTGGGCCCCCTGCCGCATCAGGGCGCGATGACCTGGGTTCGGTTGAGGCCGCCCCGGTCCAGCATCCTGCGGAGCCATATCCACGCCGCGTTCCGCCAGTCGATGCGAAGCCTGGGCAAGGTAGCGATGATCTTCGGGAGTTTCCGGGCATAGAACCTGCGGTAGGCCTCGCGCTGCAGTCGGCGTAGTTCCTCGCCGCTCACAGCACTCAGGTTGAAGTACCCGGACAGGTAGTTGTACTCCCGGAAGTCGAGGGAGGATGAGCCCCGCTCCCGCATAGTCTGCTCCCACAGCGGTGTGCCCGGGTACGGGGTCACGATGAAAAAGCTGGCGAAGTGCAAGTCGGTTTCCACCGCGTAGGTAATCGTACTCTCGATCTCATCCCTGGTCTCACCGGGGAAACCGAGCATGAAATACCCGTTCGTCACGATACCTTCCTCATCAAGCCACGATATGGCCTCCTTGGCCCTCTCAAGGTCGAGGTGCTTGTGAATCACTTTCTGGAGCCGCGGGGATGCGGTTTCTATGGCAATGGCAAGGTTCGTCGTGCCGGCCTGTGCGAGCAGGGCAACCAACTCCCGGTCGAGGCGGTCAACGCGGACCCCGTTGGGGAAGGCGAGTTTCAGCCTCAAATCCAGGTCGATCAGTCCCCGGCATATGGCCTTGGCCCGGGCAAGGTCCATGTTGAAGATGTCGTCGTAGATCTCGATGTCAGTGATGCCGTAAGCCTCGTGAATACGGCGGACCTCTTCGACGACGTTCTCGGTCGGCCTCGCTCGGAAGGACTTGCCAAACAGGTTGTGGCAGTAGAAGCACTGATAGGGGCATCCGCGCGAGGTGAAGACTGGGAGGAATCGCCCGCGGCGGAGGTTCCCTGCGCGGCCCAGACGCGCATAGCGTTCCACGCTCACGAGATCCCAGGCCGGGAACGGCAGCTCGCCGAGATCCTCCAAAGGAGGCCGGGGAGGAGCCCATTCCACCCGTCCGTGCGCTCGAAGGCCCGTTCCCCTGATGCCGGCGGGAACCCCGTTTCCCGCGGCACAGGCGGACACGATCGCGCAATAGGTCTCCTCGCCTTCGCCTATCACCATGACATCGATGTTGGTATTCCCGGCGACGTCGTCGGTGCATGCCGAGATATGTGGGCCCCCCACGACGACCACGGTGTCCATTCGCCGGGCCTTCGCAATCCGCGCCGTCTCGTGGAGGCTGGCGGCCTCAGCGGTGAGTGCCGAGACGGCGACCATGTCCGGGTCGAAATCCTCCAGCACCGCGGCCAGCGATTCGAAGGGGTGACGTTCGCAGCGCAAATCGATGATCCTCTGGTCATGGCCCGGTTGGCGCTGGCGTAGGTACGCGGCGAGGTACATGAGCCCCAGCGGATACGAGAACTGCGGGACCTCTCGATTCAGCGAAGCGCCCTTTACAAGGAGTATTCGCACCGATGCATCCTCGTGGCCGGAGAGTTGGGCAACACACATTGTGTATAGGGCCACAATATGGGCTTCTTGGGCGAGACTCGCGAGTCAATCTTCCGATACCTTGCCGCCGCGACCTGACCCCACGAGAACGCTCCAGCTCGCGTGACGCGCCAGCTTTGCCGACACGCGCCAGCTGAGATCACCTTGTGATCGCCAGCACCCGGGGGGTGTGCTCCCGCAGGTTCGGCGTGAAACGGTTGCCGTGGCCGGGGCACGACGTGGGTGGCAGGCAGTTCACGTCGCCGCTCGACCGCAGCAGGCCAGGCTGCCAGGTCGGCCTCGGCAATGTTGCCCTTCAGTTCGCCACGCTCTCGACGGGGCTCATGGGATGGCCGGCGATCTCGCTGGACCCGGCGCTGATCGGTCTCTGGTTCGGTAGCAATGCTGTCCAAGAACGGTTGGGAGCAGTGGTTTTGGACGGGGGATGGCCTTGTGAGGGCAGGACAGGGGTGTAGGGGGTGAAGAAGGACCCCCTTGTCAGGTCAGGCATGGTTGGTTTCAAGTCGGATGCTGTCCAAGAAGGGGAAAAGGAGCTGGTCAGCGGCAGGGAGAGGGGGGACGCCGAAGGGGTCATTGAGCCAGGACCAGAGGTGGCGGTAGGAGAAGAGATTCCAGTGGAGGAGGGCGACGAGGTTGGAGAAGGACCAGGCGAGGCGTGCGGAGAACTGCAGGTACTTGACCAGGAGGATGGCGATCAATGCAGCCCAGATCTGGATGCGCAATGCGTTGTCAGAGGTACCCACGAAGGTCTTCACCTTGAGGTTCTGCTTGAGGGTACGGAAGAAGACCTCGATCTCCCATCGGTCCTTGTAAATGGCCGCAATGGTGGTGGCACCGAAGGTGAGATGATTGGTGAGGAGGACGATCTCTTCCTCCTTCGTGGGATCCCACACGACGATACGGCGGAGGGTGACGGGACACGCCGCACGAGATGTCTCGCCGGTGAACCGGATGAGCTGGTCCGCGATGATGTGGCGGTGTTTTGGAAGGGGCCATGAGCCGACGACCTGATAGGCAGCGTTGTGCTTCTGTCTGGTGACGAACCAGACCTTGGCGGTGTGCCAGGCGTAGAAGAGGGCATAGTCGGTGAAGCCACGATCCACGACGACGATGCTGCCGGGAGGGAGGGGGAGCCGACGAGCGACAGTGATTTCATGGACCTTGCCGGTGGTGAGATGGACAAAGGTGGGGAGATAGCCGTCATGATCCAGCAGCAGGTGGAGCTTCACGGCTCCCTTGGTCTGTCGAAATGTGGCCCAGGGGAACATGGCCAGACACAGATCGATGACGGTGGCGTCCAAGCTGAGCAGTTTGTTGCGGAACCGGAAGCGTCGCTTCTTGCCCTTCGACACGGCACGGCAGCGCTCCAAGAGCTGATAGAAGGTGGCTTCATAGAGTTGCCAGGGGCGATGGGCGTTGGCATAGGAGAGGGTGGAACGCTTCGGTCCTTTGGCGATACCGAGGTGGTTCAGCTTGCCGAGGCAGCAGTGGAGGCCATCGCAGATCTCGCGCAACGACTTCGCCTGAGCGAGCTGGCAGAAGAGCATGGCAACGAACTGGTCCCACGAGCTGAAGCCCTTGGCGTACCGATCAGACCGCAGCTCATGACAGGCACGAGCGAAGTGGTGCTTGGAGATGAGCGCAAGTATTTGACTGAAGAGGCTGGTTGGGTGTAGCATGGGGCGTCACTCCTTCTGCGGGTGCTCCAATGGTTTTCGATGACCCATCGAAGCAACTCAAAGGAGGAGTGACCTTCCATCCCCCGCATATCCCTTTCCCCCTCCAACCACCTTCCCAACCGCAGCCCGCGCCCCCCGTGCTCACCTACCATCAGCCCAGAACCGATCTTGGACAGGCCTGGTTCGGTAGGAGATCGCCGTGGAGCTGGGTCTTCGCGCTGGTGGTGGCGATGACTGGTGGCATCCTGTTCTTCAGTTGGTACGCCGCCATTGAGCACGGCCCACGGCACTACCTCGATGCGTGGCCCGGCCTGATGATCCTCTCTGCCGTAGGGCTTCACGGAGCGGCGGGGTTCTTCCGCCGCATCGCTGGAAGGGCAGGGACCAATGCCTTCGCCATCGCCATCGCCGGTCTCTACGTGACCTCCATTGTCCTGTACATTCCCCTGCGCGTCAACGACCTCGTCACCCGTCATCTTGGTGTTGATCCGCGGGTCCATGAAGTGGCACAGCAGCAGGTGCGCATCCCTGCCGTGGTGTTCATGCAATGCCCCTCAGAACCCGCCGACTTCTACTGCTCAGGATTCGTCCACAACGATCCGTTCCTGGAGGGGCCCATCATCTATGCGCGGCATATCAGCGCGCAAGCCGACAGCATGTGTCTTGGCAGCTTCCCCGGTCGGACGGGCTACCTCATGACCTATGACCCGCCCTCGGGCGCCATCGAAGTGGTGGCTCTGCCGTATCGCTGATGGCCCAAGCGGTTCGATCAACGCACCGACTTTGCTGCCGCCAGTGCTTCGACCCCGTGGCCAGACAGGCTCCGATCGATCACTACGCCGCGTGCGAGGCTCTACCCCCACGACTCCCGCCCCCCGCACCGGCGCATGCTCTGCCGGGTTCTTGGCCATTACCGGTCGCCCCATTCTGATGCCGGGCTTTGACGCGATCGGCCCGCGATCGTAACATGTGCCCGCGTTTTCCGAATGACCACGAACCTTGAAGAAGTGTGAGGAATCGGTTGCCGAGTAAACGCCTCTCCTGTGTTCTCGCGATGCCGGCGTGGTCGCACACGCAGTCCCACCCAACGGCGCTTCGGAGGCTCGGCACCGGCTTCTGGACTCCGATCAGTCTCCTCTACCCTGCGGCGCGAGTCCGCCGCGACCATGATGTCCGAGTTCTCGACGGGGGCTTCTACACTCCCGACGGCCTCATGCACACCATCGCCTCGCTGAAGCCCGATGTAGTCGGCTTCTACTGCAGCACGGTCTTGTGGAACATCTCCCGCGAACAGATCGCTGCCTGTCGGCGTCTCCTGCCGGATGCCCACATCACGGTGGGAGGCCCCCTTCCGACCGTGATCAAGCAGGAGTATCTGGAGCACTCCCCCGAGTGTGATTCCGTCGTCGTGGGCGAGGGAGAAGAGACGCTGGCCGCCCTCCTAGACCGCGTCGCGGACGGCGAATCCCTCGAGGGCGTCGCCGGGACCGTCTATCGTCGCAACGGCGAGATCATCGAGAACCCCCCGCGACCGTTTATCAACGACCTCGACAGCCTCCCCAGTCCCGCCTGGGATCTCATAAACGTGAGGGACTATACGCCTCCCATCGGGCTCTACACCAAGAAGCCAGTGGTGACCGGGCTCACATCGCGCGGGTGTCATCACCGCT